>BBFD01000163.1 GCA_001313065.1 Silvimonas sp. JCM 19000 | reverse complement strand
CTTCAACCCCGAAGTCGTCGCCCACCAAGCCATCCCGCTCGCCCTGGCCGACGCCGGCCGTGCCCTCGACGTTGAATGGCAAGCCGACTGGCTGCCCACCGAAACCATCACCTCGGCCGCCGCCCTTGCCGGCTATCACGGCTTATGGGCGGTGCCGGCCACGCCCTATCGCTCCATGGACGGCGCGCTCCTCGCCATCCGCCATGCTCGCGAATCCGGCTTGCCGTTTCTGGGTACTTGCGGTGGCTTCCAGCACGCGCTGGTGGAATACGCCCGCAATGTACTGGCTGGGACGACGCCCAACACGCCGAAGAAGCCCCCGGCGTGGGCCGTGCCGTGATTGCGCCGCTGCATTGCGCGTTGGTCGAAGTGACCGACCAGATTCGCCTGCTGCCGCAAAGCAAACTCGCCCATGCCTATGGCGAAGACGCCGTGCACGAGGCTACCACTGCCGCTACGGTCTTAACCCGGAATTCCGTGCCGCGCTGATCGGCGGCCCGTTGCAGGAAAGCGCGCTGGATGATGCGGGCGACGTACGCGCGGTGGAGCTGACGTCCCACCCGTTCTTTGTCGGCACTTTGTTCCAGCCGGAACGCGCAGCCCTGGCGCAACGCCGCGCGCCCATCGTCGAAGCATTCCTGCGCGCTGCCATCGCATAAACCGGCGTTGTTGGCATAGGGTGGTCGCGACCCACCCTCCAAGCCGTGGCGAAGCGCGCTCATGCTGGACCAACACGGACCGGTGGCAAGGGGTTAACGCCGGCGCACTCCCACAGTTTCGCGATGCTGGACGCCACTTTGATGGGTGGGTCCAGACCCACCCTATGCGGTGGTGGCGCGGGCGCGTAGCAAGGACACCTCGATGCCGTGGCCGATGGCCACCTGCAAGCGTTCCAGCAGCATCACCTGATCACTGCTCGGCGTTTGCAGAAAGCCCAGCTCGATCACGGCATTGGTGCCTTCGCTGCCCGCCATCGGCAGCGCCAACACGCAGCTGGGCGCCATATCGCCGAGCTGCGACGCCAGCGGCATATAGTTGGACGGCACATCGTGCAGCCATTGCGCCTGCTGGGTACGGGCGCTTTCACCTGCCACGCCTTCACCCACGCAAAGCCATCCACCGCGTGGCTTTGCCGCACGATGCCGTGGCCGCTGATACGGGCAAAGCGCAGGCCGTCATCGGCGGCCACATAAAAGGCGCCGACCAGCGCGCCGCTCCACTGGCACAGCATGGCCAGCAGACCCTGGCCGATATCCGCCAGATCGCCGCTTTCCACAAACAAGCGCGCCACGCGGCTTTCCGCCTCTGCCATCGCCGTCTGGTGTTGCAACACGGCGTTACTGCGGGCAAAAGCCATTTCGCCCTCCTGCTTGAGCTGGGCCACACGCTGTAATTCGGCCCGCCCGCGGACGGCAAACGCCAGCGCCAGCGCCACAAAACCCGCCAGTACGCCAAACGCCAACACCGCCAGCGTCATTCCGGCGCGCTTCAGCCCCGCTGCGCGACGCAAGCGTTGCCGCTCGGCGATCACTTCCAGGTTGTCGGCGATATTGGTAATCAGCAAACGCCCGCGGCCCTGGCGGATAACCGGCACGACGTCGACGCCTGGGCCTGCTGTTCAATCAGCGCATCCACCCGCACATGCCAGGTGCGGAAGGTTTCTTCGGCCAGTACTGCATCGCGCAGTGAATCGGCATCGCCCGCTAACATATGCTGCAAGCGCTGCAACTGAGTGTGCAGTCTGGGCACATTGTCTTTATATGGCTGTAAAAAACGCATCATCGCCGGTGAGCAGATAACCGCGCTCGCTGCTTTCGGCTGATGCAATTGCGTGCCGATATGCGTCGCCAGCTTGGCAATTTCGGTGGCTTTGCCGCTATCGAGCATGCTCAGGTACAAAAACACGATGATCACACCCAGGCCGAGCACAGCGCCGCCAGCCACGCCGAGCGGCAGCAGGATGAGTTTGCGGAAGGACTGATTAATAAACTGGTTAGGCATGACGATAAGCACGGGCAAGAAGTGGCGCGATTATGCAATGAACCGGCGCGCCCGGCATGCCGATCTGCAGGCAATTCACCGGGTTTGCCGCGCCAGACACAAGGCGTGTTGCGCACGTCACCTTGCGGCAGCGTGGTCCTCACGCGATGGGAGCCGTGGCGGCGCGGTGGAGCCACGCACCACCAGCTCGGTCGGCAACACAATCTGCGGCGAAGCGGCTTCCAGCCCCGCGATCAGCGCCAGCAAGGTATTGACGGCGGAGCGGCCCATTTGCTGCATGGGCTGGCGCACGGTGGTCAGCGGCGGATGCTGTTGCTCGGCCGCCGGGATATCGTCAAAGCCCACCACCGATACATCGTCCGGTATCGCCAGACCTGCATCGCGGATGGCCTGCAACGCACCCAGCGCACTCATGTCATTGGCCGCAAAAATGGCGGTCGGCCGTTGGGGCAAAGCCAGCAGCGTCTGCGCGGCGGTATAGCCTCAGCCTTGGTGTAATCGCCGGGCAAAACCAGCGCCGGATCATGCGGCAAACCCGCTTGCGCCAACATGTCCAGATAACCACGATGCCGGTCTTGCGCGGACGCCATATGTTCGTTGCCGGTGATAAAGCCGATGCGGCGATGGCCTTGCGCAATCAGATGCCGCATCGCCATGCAGGCCCCGGCATAGCTATCGGCGGCAATCGACGGAAAGCGCGAATACTGGCCGTGCTGGTCCACCGTAATCACCGGTACGCGTGCCGCCACCAAGGCATCCAGATAGCGGTATTCATAGGGCAACAAAGCGATGATGCCGGCGGTGACTTGCTGCATCAGCTTGAGCACGCTGAGCAGCGGTGGCTGGTCATGCTCGACCAGCGAATACACCAGCAATTCATAACCGGCTGGTCGCGCCGCCCGCCCCACCCCGGCCACCAGTTCGCCAATAAACGGATTGTGCAATTCGGCCGTGATCAGCCCGACGATCTGGCTACGGCGGTCAGACGAACGCTGCTCGGCCCGATGCCCCACATAACCCAGTTCGGCCGCGATACGCAGGATCTCATCGCGCTTGTCGCGCGACACGCCCGGCTTGCTGCCAAGCGCACGGGACACCGTCATTTGCGAAACACCAGCGGCGCTGGCGATATGTCCCAGGGTGACATTCTGGCGGGGCATGGCTGTTTTCTCGATGGGCGTTCCGCAGCGATGTTACTACGTTAGAGATAACGTTAGAAATCATAAAAAAACTTGCGTTAGAACATGCCGCTGCATCGACCACCGCGGTAGTGCCGCACCCGGCTGCAATGCGCGTTATTGCTGGATTGCGCGGCAACAAACCGCCCGCAAAACACTTGTTTAAATCCGCCGTTCATCGGGCTTGCTACGTTAGCGTGTAGTCGCGCAATTGACGCTACATTCCCGCGGCCAATAACGTTGCCTCCGCTTTACGCGACTCTGACAAACGCACTGGATGCGGGAGAACAACGATGCACACGATCACTACCCTGCGCGGCTGGCTGGCCTTGACGGTGGCGCTGGCGACAGGCACCGCCCTCGCGGCGGACCAGGTCATTACCGAATGGGACCAGATGACCAATGCCGCCGCCAGCAAGATCATGAACGACGCTGGCGCACGCTTTGAAAAAAGCCAATCCGGGTTTCAACACCGAGCAATCGCACATCCTCAATGAAGCCTACAAGACCAAGCTGAAGATTGCGTTTGGCGCGGGCCAGCCGCCGTGTGTCTTTGCCAGTTGGGGCGGCGGGCCACTGCGCGAATACGTCAAAAGCAATCAGGTCCGTGATCTGACGCCTTATCTGGCCAAAGACCCGGCTTATAAAGATCGCTTTGTGCCGACCGGCTTTAATGCTGTCACCATCGACGGCAAGATTTATGGCGTGCCCGCCGAAAACACCACCGCCGCGGTGATCATTTACAACAAGGAAATCTTTGCAAAATACAAGCTGGAGCCGCCGCAGAACTGGGACCAATTGCTCAATGTGGTCAAGGTGCTCAAGGCCAACAACATTGCGGCTTTTGCACTGGCCAACAAAGCCAAATGGCCGGGCTCGATGTACTACATGTATCTGGTTGATCGCATCGGCGGCGCCGAGACTTTCCGCGATGCCGTCAGCCGTAAAAAAATGGCGGCAGCTTTGCCGCCCCTGCCTTTGTCGAGGCGGGCAAACGCATCCAGGAACTGGTCAAGGCTGGCGCCTTTGCACCGGGCTTCAATGGCCTCGACTACGACGTCGGCGCCTCGCGCCGCTTGATGTACTCGGGCAAGGCGGCAATGCAATTGATGGGCAGTTGGGAGCCTTCGACCATCCAGAACGAAAACCCGTCTTTCGTCAGCAAGCTGGGTTACTTCAATTTCCCCGCCCTGCCCGGCGGCAAGGGTGATCCCAAAGACGTGATCGGCACGGTCGGCGATAACTTCATGAGCGTGTCGTCCAGCTGCAAAAACCCCGACGCGGCCTTCAAGCTGATCCAGGCGCTGACCGACGATGCCTCGGCGCAGGCACGGCTGGCGGACAAGCGCGTGATGCCGCTGAAAAAATCTGAATGTGACCGACCCCTATCTCAAGCAGATCCAGGCCTTGGTGCTGCAAGCGCCCAGCGTGCAGCTGTGGTACGACCAGGAACTGCCGCCCAAGCTGGCCGAAGTGCATAAGGACACGGTGCAAGCGCTGTTTGGCTTGAGCCTGACGCCAGAAGCCGCAGCGCAGCAGATGGAAGCGGCAGCCAAGGCTGAGCTGCATTGACCGGATCGGAATGTTGGATTGCGGGCGCGCGTAGCGCGCATGGCCTGCCACCGGGCGTGGCGGGTCTCGACGGGGACGCCGAGTCCACCCTGGGGTGTGTTTATGCATATGACCTTGAATCGTCCGGCCGCGCTGCCTGCGCTGCGCTGGCCGCGGCCCCCGGCATGGCTGGTGCCCGCATTGTTTCTGGCACCTGCGGTGCTGATGCTGGCGGTGTTTCTGCTCTACCCGCTGCTGACCAGTTTCCAGCTGTCGTTACTGGACTGGAACGGCCTGGGTGAGCAAGGCCGTTTTATTGGCCTGGGCAACTGGCTGCATCTGCTGCATGACGCGCTGTTCTGGCGCGCCTTGGGTAATAACGTCTGGCTGGCCGTGTTCTCCATCGTCATCCAGTTACCGGTGGCGCTAGCGCTGGCCGTCTTGCTGGACAAAGCAGGAGCGGCGGCGCGCTGGTTGAAGATCGTCTATTTCTTGCCGCTGTTGATGTCGAGCGTCGCCTTGGGCGTATTGGCCAAGAATCTGTACGACCCCAACTTCGGCCCGATCAATCTGCTGTTGCAGCAACTGCATCTGGACGGCCTGGCGCATGACTGGCTGGGCGATCCGGCCTACGCCCTGGGCGCGGTGATTGCCGTGGTGTGCTGGCAGAACGTGCCGTTTTACATGGTGCTGTTTCTGGCCGGACTGGCGTCGTTTCCGGAAGACCTGACCGAGGCCGCCACGCTGGATGGCGCCAGCGCCTGGACCCTGTTCTGGCGCATCAAACTGCCGCATCTGCGTGGCACCGTGCGCACAGCAGTGTTGCTGGCCATCATCGGCTCGCTGCGTTATTTCGATCTGGTGTTTGTGATGACGGGTGGCGGCCCCGAGCACGCCTCCGAACTGATGGCCACCTATATGTATCGCACCGTGTTCAGCGGTTTTCAGCTGGGCTATGGCAGCACCATTGCCTCGGCCATGTTCCTGGTCGTGACATTGATTGCCGCGCTGGCTTTGCGGCTCTCGCGCCGCTTTCAGACGGAGGTGTAAACCATGGCCACTCCGCTGTTGTTGCAAAAAAATCCGTATCGGCCGCGTAGCGATTCCGGTGCTGGCCTTGTTCTGGCTGAGCGTCACCTTGCTGCCGTTTATGTTGATGGTGTTCACCAGCCTCAAGTCGCAAGAAGACAACTTTGCCAGCGATGTGGGCCCTGCCCAGCCATCTGGAATGGGGCAATTATCTCAGCGTATTGCACGGCTCGTTTCTGCTGTATCTGCGCAATAGCCTGTTTGTGATCGGGGTGTCATTGGGGCTGACTTTGCTGTTTGCTTCGATGGCGGCGTATGCGCTGGCGCGGCTCAAGTTCAAGGGCCAGGGCTCGCTGTTCGGGCTGATTGTGGCCAGCATGATCGTGCCGCTGCATGTCACGCTGGTGCCGGTGTATTTGCTGACGCGCAATGCCGGGCTGTACGACACGATGTTCGCGCTGATCGGCCCGTATGTGGCGATGAGCCTGCCGGTGTCGATCTTTATCCTGACCGAATTCATGCGCCAGATTCCGCGCGAACTGGAAGAAGCGGCGCGCATAGACGGCTGCGGCCCCATCGCCGTATTTACCCGGATCTTTTTGCCGCTTTCCGGCCCTGGCCTATCCACCGTCGCTATCTACAACGGCATCAATCTGTGGAATGAATTCATCTTTGCCTATGTGCTGACATCCTCGCCCACGCACCGCACGCTGCCGCTGGCAGTGTGGGATTTCCAGAGCGAATTTGCCGCCAATATCCCGGGCATGATGGCCGTGGTCACGCTGACTGCCCTGCCGCTGATCGTGGCGTATGCGTTTGGTCAGGAAAAAAAATCGTCAAAGGCATGATGGCGGGCGCGCTCAAGGCTAAGCGCCCACGCCTTGCCCGCCCGCATTGCGCCCCACCCTCTACCCGCTTGCAGGAACCCATCCGCCATGACCGCGCTGTATAAAGACCCGCAACACCCCGTGGCCGACCGCGTCGCTGATTTACTGGCGCGCATGACCCCCGCCGAAAAGATCGCGCAAATGCACGCCTTCTGGCTGCTGCTATCGCCCGATGGCGAACACCGCGTGCGTGAAGACACGTTTACCGGCAAGAGCGATCCAGCCACCTTGCAAAAGCAGCTGCGGCTGGGCCTGGGCCAGATTACCCGGCCGTTGGGCAGCCACACCGTGGATGCGCGCAGCGGCGTGCTGGCATTTAACCGCTTGCAACGTTTTATGCTGGAAGAAACCCGATTGGGCATCCCGGTGATGGCGCATGAAGAATGCCTGCTCGGCTTGATGAGCAAAGGCGCCACGCTGTTCCCTTCGCCACTGGCCATGGGCGCCACCTGGAACCCGGCCTTGATTGAACACGTAGCCGCGCTGATCGGCGACGAGGCCCGCAGCGTCGGCTGCCATCAGGGCTGGCGCCGGTGCTGGACGTGTCGCGCGATGTGCGCTGGGGCCGTACCGAAGAAACCTTCGGCGAAGATCCCTATCTGGTCGGCGTGATGGCCACGCGGTATGTGCGCGGTTTGCAGGGCCCAAGCGCGATCTGTACGCCACGCTCAAGCATTACGTCGGCCATTCATTCAGCGAAGGCGCCCGCAACCATGCGCCAGTACATCTGGGTTGGCGCGAGCTGAACGACACGTTTTTTGTTGCCGTTTGAAATGGCGGTCAAACAAGCCAACGCAGGCTCGGTGATGCCGGCTATCACGATATCGACAACGAACCCAGCCACGCTTCGCACCATCTGCTGACCGAGGTGCTGCGTGAGCAATGGGGCTTTGACGGGCTGGTGGTGGCCGATTATGTCGGCATCAGTTTGTTGTACCAGCACCATGGCCTGGCGCGCGATCAGCCGAGGCAGCCGCGCTGGCCTTTAATGCCGGTCTTGATATCGAACTACCGGGCGACGATTGCGCCGCGCATCTGCACAGCGCGATCGAACGCGGACTGATTGCCAGCGCAAAAAAATCGACGAGATCGTGGCGCGCATCCTCACGCATAAATTCCGCCTTGGCCTGTTTGAACAACCCTATGTCGATGTCGACAGATTCGCCTGCGTACCCCGGCGGCACTGGAGGCTGCGCGCGCGGTGGCGCAGCAATCCATCGTTATCCTGGAAAACAACGGCATCCTGCCGCTGGCTGCCGCAGCGCAAAAAAACTGGCCGTTATCGGACCCACCGCCGACGATGCCTGGCCATGCTGGGTGGTTACAGTTTTCCGGTGCATTTGATCCTGAGCGAAGCCAACCAGGCCGAGCAAGCCGTGATCACGCCCTTGGCCGGTTTGCGCGCCCGTTACGGCGCAGACCACGTCGGCTATGCCCAAGGCTGCGCATCCTGGAAGAACGCGTTTACGGCACGCCGGTGTTTCCTGGCGACGTGGCGGACAGCAGCCAGCTATTGCAGCAGTCGGCGGTATCGCAAGGCACCGAGGGCATTGCGGCGGCAGTGGACCTGGCGCGAGCGGCGGATGTCGCCATCGTTTGCGTGGGCGATCTGGCGGGCTTGTTCCAGACCGGCACGGTGGGTGAAGGCTCGGATACCGACAGCTGGATTTGCCTGGCGTGCAGCAACAGTTATTGCAAGCCGTCGTCGCGACCGGCAAGCCCGTCATCGTCGTGCTCACCGGCGGCCGTCCCTACAATCTGCAGGGGCTGGAGCAAAGTGTTGCTGCGGTGGTGATGGCGTTTACCGGCGGCCAGGAAGCTGGCACCGCGCTGTCGGCGGTCCTGGCCGGCGACGTCGAACCGTCGGGGCGCTTGACTGTGTCCATCCCGAAAAACGTCGGCGCGATGCCGTATTACTACAACCACAAACTCAAGAGCGCGGGCACGCCGGTGGCGTTTCATTTTGGCAGCGCTACCCCTTTGGCTACGGCCTGAGCTACACCCGGTTCGATTACGCCGATCTGCAACTGGCGGCGCGCGAGATCGATATCGAGACCGGCGACATCGTATTCAGTTTTAGTGTGCGTAACAGCGGCAGCCGCGCCGGGGTGGTGGTGCCGCAGATTTATGTGCGCGATCAATTCGCCTCGCTGGTGCGGCCGGTCAAGGAATTAAAGGGCTTTGCACGACTGCAACTGGCAGCTGGCGAAACGCGCACCGTGCTGGCGCGCATTCCGGTCGATATGCTCAATTTCACCGGCTACAGCGGGCAGCGCATCGTCGAGCCCGGCGATTTTGAAATCATGGTGGGCGAGCACAGCGCCGATATCCGCCTGCGTGCCGTGGTGACGGTAAACGGGACGGTACGCACGCTGGGCCGGGACTGGCGTATGGAATCCAGCGTGGCTTGAACACGCCGCTCAGGCAGATAGCCCGCGCTAGCCGCACCAGTTGCTGGCGCATGGCATCGAGTTGTGCCGGGCTCGGCTCGTCTTCCAG
>BBFD01000162.1 GCA_001313065.1 Silvimonas sp. JCM 19000 | reverse complement strand
CCATTGGCCAGCGCCGCCGCGATGCGCGCGTCCAGTTCGGCGACTTGCACGGCCGCGGGCAAATCAAACCAGGCGGGCGCAACCGGCAGCGTCCAGCATTTGGCGGTCAGGCCAGCAAAGGGCTGCAGCAGCGCTTCGAGTGTGGCATGGCCAAAGCACAATGCACTGATCTGGCGGCCCCATGCGGCGGCTTGAGTGCGGAACAGGTAGTGCCAGTCATGCTCGAGCAGCGCGTGCAGCAATTGCGCATCGCTATATGCAATCACCAGACCGCATTCATCAAACAAGGTGGCGGCGTCGCGCACCGGGCCGCGTGGGCCTGCGGGATTGGCCTGCAGTTCTTGATAATGCAGTGCGTTGAGTGCCGCCTTGCTCATCGGCCAGCCGCGCCAGATCAGCGCGTTGAATAGATCGTGCCAATGCGCATCACGCGTGGCAACGCGGCCGAGTTCATACACTTCCGCTTCGTAATAGCGAGTCAGACTGTCTTGCGGCACAAACTGGATGGGCAAGCCACGCGCGGTGCGCGCGCCAACATCGGCGCTGAGCTGGGCCAGATCAGGAAATTCATCCCAACCGGCCAACACGTCACGCACCAGGGCAAATGCGGGATGCGCGAATTGCGGATGTGGCCATGTCGGCATCAAGCAGTTTGCCCATATCCAGACGGCCCTCGGCCTGTACCGCTGCATGGGCATCGGCCGTGGCCAACGCCTTGATTCGGATAAGAAAATGTCCGCCCGGGGTACATGGCGCGCTGTATTGCACACCCGCATCGCCGCCCAGCGATTTGATGCCCGCGGGCAAGGCGCCCGCGCTGGCGATACCGGGGATTTGCGCGCTATTGGCGCCTTTGGGCAGGGTATACAGATAACGGCCTAGGCTGGCACCGCCACGTTCGCTGAATTCCAGCAACAAGGCGCCGCTGTTGGCGGGAATATCGAACACGTTCAGCCCCGGGGTGGAACCGGCGCCGCCCAGTCTGGCGCATTGCTGGCCGGCCGGAATGGTGCTGCCATTCCACAGCGGGCTGGTGAAATGGGCGGTCAGCGTACCGGCGGCGTGGGCACTTAGCGGGATAAGGGCGCTAAGGGCGAAGGCGCGAGCCACACAATAAGACGCGAGTCGTAGGTTCATGAGCCGATGTCGGTAAGGGCAGGCCGCCAGTTTAACGGATTCGTCTGATGCAGCAGCACGCTGGCTCACGTCGGCGTCAGGTAAAAAAAATTCCGTATAATGCCGGCTTTGGTTCCCGCCTTAGCTCGTCACCATGCCCGAACATATGATCGCGCCACCCGCAATGGGCGTCAGCCCGCGGCAGTGGTACGACAGCATCAGCCACGCACCCGGTTTTGTGGCGGACGCCGCCCAGTCCGCGGCCATCGATAAACTGGAAGCGCTGTATCAAGCGCTGGTCGAATTCAAACGCAAGCGGCATCGCTTGTTTGGCAAAAGCCTGCTGCCGCAGCCGGATGTGCCGCGTGGCGTCTGGTTCTGGGGCGCGTCGGGCGCGGCAAAAGCTTTTTGATGGACGCGTTTTTTTGCCGGATTGCCGTATTCGCGCAAAAAAAGCGGATTCACTTTCATCAATTTATGCAGAACGTGCAGCGTGAACTGGCCGAGCTCAAAAGCGAGCCGGATCCGCTGGTCAAAGTGGCCGAGAAAATCGCCCGTGGCACGCGCGTGCTGTGTTTTGATGAATTCCACGTGTCTGATATTGCCGACGCATGATTTTGGGACGGCTGATGCAAAACCTGTTCGAGCGCGGCGTGGTGCTGGTCACCACCTCGAATTACGCGCCGGATGGGCTGTACCCCAACGGCCTGCAGCGTATCAACTTTCTGCCCACCATCGCACTGCTCAAACAGCATCTGGATGTTTTCAACCTGGATGGCGGCCATGATCATCGGCTGCGTGCGCTGTCTTCGGCGCATACCTGGATGGTGCCGGCTGATGCCGCAGCCGATAGCGCGCTGGATGCTTTGTTCAGCAAAGTGGCCACCGGCCCCGATCAAGCCAAAGTTATTACCATTGCCGGTCGTAATATCGTCTGCCGCCGCCGCGCGCCGGGCGCAATCTGGTTTGATTTCATGAAGATCTGCGGCGACCAGCGCGGCCAGGCCGATTATCTGCAACTGGCGCGGCAATATCACACGGTGTTGGTCTCTGGCATTCCCCAACTGACAGCCCGCCAGGCCTCCGAAGCGCGGCGGCTTACCTGGCTGGTCGATGTGTTTTATGACCATCGCGTCAAACTGGTGGTGTCGGCTGAGGCACAGCCGGAACAGATTTATACCGAGGGCCAACAGGCCAGCGAATTTTTTCCGCACCGTTAGCCGCTTGACCGAAATGCAGAGCAACGAATATCTGGCGCTGCCCCACCAGGGTGTGCTGGAAAGCTTGTCCGGCATTATCGAAACCTGAACTCAATCGCGCCCAAACAAAAAAAGCCCGTCGCAACGCTGCGTGACGGGCTTTTGTTATTGCAAGCGGCAGGGCAATCAGGCGGCTTTGCCCGCGCTTTCTTGCAGCAGGCTCAGCAGGCGCGCCTGGGCCTGGCTGGTGATATCAAACCATTGCCGGGAAAAGCCGCTGAGATGCTCGACGCTGTCTTCTACCAGTTTCTGCCGCAGCACATTGGCATCATTCAGATTCTTGACGCTGGCAGCGGCCTTCAGATTAGCCGTTGAGGCGTCGAGCGCGTTGCGGCTGCTGTCGAGCTGCAATTGCAGCAGTCTGGCGGTGGTGTCCTGGCCCACATGGGCCAACGCCAGCAGCGTTTCGGCATGATGCCAAAAAAGCGCGCGTAGGGATTATTAACACCGGAACTGGCGGCTTGGCCATTCGGGGCTTGCGACATGATGGGCTCCTGAAACTGCGGTTGGGTGCAGAGGGCAGGGCGCGGAGTGGGCTATGCGGACAAGGCGCGGTGCGATCAAGAAATTGCGGTTTTTTTCCCGGTCTACAATGGGAAATATGTTGCTCTGCACAATCGGTAGTAATTTTCGGCTGGCTACGACAAGTTTGTCAAACCGTTTTTTTGCTGCGATGCAACATAAGCCGATGACAGGCATGCAGATAGGGTGGATCACGCAGTTGGCGTGCGCGCCGCTTCGCTGCATACTGTAACTAATACCACGCAACTACAAACCGCAGCTGTACCAGGAGCACGCATGACTGCCGAAAAAAAGGGTGATCAAGAAGTACCCGAACCGTCGTTTGTATGACACGGCCACAAGCTGTTACATCACACTGGCGGACGTGAAACAACTGGTTCTGGAACAGGTTGATGTGCAGGTGCTGGACGCCAAAAGCGGCGAAGACATCACCCGCAGTGTGTTGCTGCAGATCATTCTGGAAGAAGAAGCCGGTGGTATGCCGATGTTCTCGTACGAAGTGCTGACGCAGATCATCCGCTTCTACGGTCATGCCATGCAGGGCCTGATGGGTAACTACCTGGAAAAAAACCTGCAGCTGTTTACCGAGATGCAAGGCCGTCTGCAAGACCAGGCCAAGTCGGCGCTCAATGGCGAACAGCCGCTGATGAACCCCAATATCTGGGGCGATTTCATGAAGTTCCAGGGTCCGGCACTACAAAACATGATGAGCAACTACCTGGAAAGCAGCACTACCCTGTTTGTTGATATGCAACAGCAACTACAAGAACGGGCACGTCATCTGTTTACCGGTTTTGGCATGCCAGGCTACGGCAAAAAAAGAAGCCGCTGCGCCCGCGGCCGGCGAGCCGGAGCCGTCGTCACCCCCGGCCGAAGAAGCCGAAGAAACCAGCCCCTCCGCCGCCAGCGCCAAAGGCAAACGCGCTACGCATTAAGCGCAGCGCGTGCTGCCAGCGCGCAGGTTTACTCAGCTTTAGCGGTTTTAGCGTCTTTGTCCGCAGCCCGTTCCGTCGCATGGATTTGTGCGACCGCCGGGCTGTTTTGCCATCCGCCCCCCAGCGCCATAAACAGATTGATCTGGTCTTGCGCCAACTGGCTGTCCGAAGCCGCCAGCGCCGAATCGGCATTGGCCAGCGTGCGTGTGGCGTCCAGGCTGGTCAAATAGGGCGACCGACCCGCTTTGTATAGCTGCGCATTTTGTTGCGCCACAATATGAGCCTTGTCGCGCGCGCTGCGCAGATCGGCGTTGCGTTGCAGATCGTGGGTATAAGTGGTGAGCGCCGATTCGGTTTCTCTGAGCGCATTCAGCACCACACTATCGAAATGCGCCAACGCACCATCGGCCCCGGCTTCTGCCGCGCGGATGCGGGCATGGGCGCCGGCACCGGGAATATCCCAGCTCAGCAGCGGACCAAACCCCCAGCGTGCCGTGGGCGAAGAGGGCATGTCTTCAATCACCCCGGTTAGACCCGCGCTGGCTCCGATGGTGATGCTTGGGTACAACTCGGCCGTTGCAACGCCGATTTTCGCGGTCGCGCCCGCTAGTTCGCGCTCGGCCTGGCGTATGTCAGGACGGCGTTTAAGCAAGGCGGTGCCGTCGCCCACGGGCAAGGCTGCGCCAGTGACGGTTCGATCTGACAATTGAGCGGCGCCAGTTCCTGCGGCGCTTTGCCCAGCATCACGGCCAGCCGAAACCGCGCAACATCTTGCTCGGCCTGATATCGGGGCATATTGGCGCGCAGCAAATCGGTTTGCGCCTGGGCACGAATGACATCGGTATCGCGGCCGCGGCCCGCTTTGAGCAGACGTTGCGCAATGGCCACGGTCTGGTTTTGCAGATCGAGTTCGTGTTGCGCCACGGCATATTCATGCGCGGCGGAACAGCCTTGCACATAGGCCCGCACGGTTTGCACCGCCACGTTAACGCGTGCCAGGTCCAGCGCGGCCAGGCTGGCTTGCGTGTTGGCGTCAGCGGCTTCTTCGCCGCGTTTGAGCTTGCCGAACAGATCAATCTGATACGCCAGACTGATGCCGAAATCGCCTTCGTTAATGACCGGCAGTTTCTCGCTCAGCAAAAACTGTTCGCCCGACTCCTCGGCCCGCTTGGCCGCCAGGCCGACTTTGGCATCGATGTCGCGTTCGGCGTCAACCTGGTTCTGCAAGGCAATGGCCTTGCGCAAATTGGCATCGGCCACCCGCAGATCGGCGTTATGCACCAGGCTTCTTGCACCAGTTGATTGAGCGTCGGGTCGTTATACAACTGCCACCATTGCTCCGGCACCGGCGCAATGGCCACTGCCGGATCATGCGCGCCGGCAAAAGCAGCCTGGGCGGCCGGATTGTTCAGCGCGGCGCTGGCGGGCACATGGTAGTCGGGGCCCACGGTGCTGCAAGCAATCAGCCCCTGCAGCAACGCCAACGCCAACACACTGCGTACGGCTTTCATGAGCGGACTCCTGCAGTGGCGGGCTGGCTGGCGGTGCGGGTACGCACGGCCACGGTGGCGGTGCGGCCGGCCACCAGACGCACATCGCTCGGCACTTCATCCAGCGCTACCCGCACCGGAATCCGCTGCGCCAGCCGCACCCAGTTAAAGGTGGGATTAACGTTGGGCAACAGATTGCTGCTGGCATTGCGATCGCGGTCTTCGATGCCGGCGGCAATGCTTTGCACGTGGCCATGCAGCGGCTTGCGTTCGCCCATGATGGTGACGTCGACCGGGTCGCCGATCTGCACATTGCGCAGTTTGGTTTCCTCAAAATAGCCTTCGACATGGAACGAGGTCGCATCGACGATAGACAGCACCGGCCGGCCCGCCGCCACGTAGTCGCCCATGCGCGGCGTGCGGTCGTTCAGATAACCGCTGACCGGGCTGATAACGGTGGCGCGTTCCAGGTTGAGTCGGGCGGTATCGACCGCCGTCTGCGCCTGGGCCAGCGCGGCTTCACCTTGTTCTACTTTGGACAGACTTTCTTCGGTGACTTCTTTCGAGACCAGATCGGTGAGCGCGCGGTTACGAGCCGCTTCGCGTCTGGCCTGGGCCAGCGTGGCACGCTGCGCATTGACTACCGCCTGCGCCTGGCGCAATGCCAGTTCAAAGCGCGCCTTGTCGATGACAAACAGCACCTGGCCGCGTTGCACCAACTGGTTGTCCACCACTTTGACGTCGGTGATCGGGCCGGTGACATCGGGCGCAATCTGCACCACGTCGGCACGCACATGGCCATCTCGCGTCCACGGTGCGTCAGTGTAGTAATCCCACAAATGGCGCCCGACGATGATCGCCACAATCACGGCGATCAGGGTGATGGCCACCGGGCCAAGCAAGCGAATGATTTTTTTTCATGACTGCAACCCATGCAACAAAGAAAACGTGCCGCCCAACGCGATCACGTACAAAGCCAGATTAAAGAGCGAGCGATGCCAAACCAGCTTGTAGAAACCGGTTTTTTTTCCAGCACCCATTTGACGACCACCATCACCAGCCAGGCGATGATCATCATCCCCAGCAAACCGGGCATAAACACCCCGTAAATATCGAGTTCAGCGTTCACCGCTCAGCCCTCCTGCGGGGCAACGACGGCGGCGACAGGGCCGGCCGTGCCCGGAAATAAAGATGTTCTGATTTCAACCAGCGCGTTCTGCGCTTCCAGCGCTGCGGCGCTATCAATATGGCGCGCGCTTTCGATGGCGACATCGATCTGCCCGCGCAACTGATCCGACGCCACCGCGGTTTGTTCCAGCTTGAGCGCGCGCTCGTAATGTGCGGCCACGCCACACAACACATCATGGATGGCGTCTTGCGCCGGGCCTTGCAGGCGGTGCTCGTCGCGCTGCAAATCCAGCGTGCTGAAGCCGACGCGCAATTCACGAAAGCCATCGCTAAAGCTGTCGTCGCCGCTGGCGGCCAGCCGCGGCATTAACTGACCGAGGCGGTCGAGCATGCGCGCGGTCAGATGGCGATAGTCGTCTTCGTGATCACCCGCCGCGTTGCGCGCCAGATCGCGCCAGCTCGACTTGATCAGCCGGCGCTTGGCCAGTTCGACGCCAAACGGCCGCGTCACCAGCGTCCAGATCAGGCAAACAAGATGCCCGCCAGGCCAGCCAGGTTGCCGTTAAAGAACGAAGTGAAATTGGCGTCGTACACGCCTTGCACGCCGAGGAAGGTGGCGGTGTTTACGCCCAGCAACATGCCGATCAGGTTGTAACGCGGTTGCGTGACCAGCAGGCCGATCAGCAAGAAGGGCGGGGCCAGCAGCACCGCCAGCGTTTCGAATTCATGCGACAGCGGCAGCACGGCAAACAGCCACATGGCCGAGATCACGATACTGACCACGGTCCAGCGGAAGAACATCTGCAGCAAGGGTGCCGGCTCGTCCAGCGCGGCAAAGAAACAGCAGGCCACCGCGCCCAGCGTGACGGCCGAAGCGCCGTCGGCCCAACCCAGTTCGCGCCACAGCACGCAGGCAATAAAGGTAAACAAAGAGGCCGAGCCGGACGAGAACCACAGCATGCCGTAATCGTAATGCCGCGCCTTGCTGGTCAAATCCCAGCGCGCATAAATCGGCTGCCACTGGCTGTCACGCTCACCCAGGCGGATTTGCGCCTGCAATTGCATACAGTCTTGCCACAGGGCAATCAACGACAACATGCGGGCGCGAGAATTGGTGGCCAGCAAGGCAATCCAGTGCGGCACTTCGGGGCCGGGCTGAAAGGCCTGCACCTGCTGCCGCAACAGTTGCGCCTGCACGGCCATATCGGCGGCATACGGTTGTTTGATCCAGCTGGCAATCTGCTGCAGCAAGCTCTGCAAAGTAGCGGGGATGGCGTGATGCTGGCGGCGGATTTCGCCGAGCGAACCCATCAGCGAGGACAATACCGGCAGCAACATCCCCATGCGTGCGCGCAGCTCACGCGTCAGGCCCACTTGTTCGCGGTTTTCGGCGTCATAGGCCATCTGCGTAATAAACAGATCGAGCGCCAGAATGTCGCTGGCCAGCTTGTGCCGATGATGCGCCGGCTTGTTGGCATCGGTGGGCACCAGCACTTCAGAAGCCCAATCAGCCGCATCGCTCATCCACGCCTGCAAGCGGCCGTTCAGGGCCTGCGATACCCGCGTGGGCAGCACGATTGCCGCCACCAGGCTGGCGCAAATGATGCCGAGGATGATCTCTTCGCTACGCGCCACCGCGATATCAAACACGCCTTGCGGATTGTTGACGGCGGGCAGGGCAATCAGTGGCAGGGAGTACGCCGCCAGCATGAATACATAAGAACGCGGCGTGCGGTCGAGCATGGACAGATACAGCAAGGTGCCGGTCCATAACGCGACCACCGCTGACAGGATCAAAGGCGCGTCGATCAGCGTCGGCACAAACCAGACGGCGGCGCTGGCGCCCAGCAAGGTACCCAGGGTGCGGTACAAGGCTTTGGAACGCGTGGCCCCGCTCAGCGGGTGCGACACCACGTACACGGCGGACATCGCCCAGTACGGTCGCGGCAGGCCCAACGCCAGGGCGATATATAAAGCGAGCATGGCTGCGGCAAAGGTCTTGCCGGAAAACAGCCAGTCTCGCCAACTGAATGCACTCATGGTGGAATTTCGCTTGGCTGCTGTTTAGTGTTGTTATTGCGGAGCGGCTTGCGCTGCGGCCTCTACGGCGCGAAACAAACGCAATGTGCCTTCCAGTTCTTCGGCGCTGAGATCCTTCAGCACGCTGGCTCGCAGCGAAACCAGGTCGGCTTCGATCTGCTGGCTGACGGCTTTGCCTTCCGCCGTATACCACAGCGTTTTGGCGCGACGATCTGCGGCATCTTCTTCGCGCCGGACCAGGCCCGCGCTGCATAACTGGTCGAGCAAGCGCACCAGCGATGGCCCCTCGATACCAATGTAGTCTGCCAACGCCACTTGCCGTACGCCCTCGCCCAGACGACCTATAAACAGCAAGGGCGTGGCACAAGCGGCCGAGACGTTGTACTTGTCGACAGCATGCTGCGACGCCGTCCGCCAGTGTCGGCCTGCCTGCAGCAAAGAGCTGGTGACGGCCAGACGCAAGAGATCGAGATTTTTTTTCCATGGGCCCGAAATTACCATCGTAATTATTCGTTAGCAAGCTAATTATATTTTGACGGTGGCAATAATCGGTTGGACGCAATGGAAACGAGGATGAACGGATGCGGAGGGCGGCACAGCCAGCGCGGCAGCAGGGCGCTGCGATAAGGCCGTGACAAGGGCCACCTGAAAGGTGGCCCCGATGCGCTCAGGCACGATGCATGCGCGCGAGTGCCGGTGCGTGG
>BBFD01000161.1 GCA_001313065.1 Silvimonas sp. JCM 19000 | reverse complement strand
TTAAAGATTTGTTCGGCACCAGCCGAACATCAAAACATGCGCCGCAGGCTCAAGCGGTTAAGGGTTTCAGGTCAGCCAAAACCGAACATCAAAACACGCGCCGCAGCTAAGCGCCCAAACCCCAAAAACATAGCGCCCGCAGCGCCCGCCGCCTCACTTCCCGCTCGCAATCCGCTGCTGAATATGCTTCGCCCGATCCGCCGAAGACGGATGCGAACTCATGATGCTGCTCTGCCCGCCATCCAGCGTCGCCAGCTTCTGGAAGCTGCTCACCAGCGCCTGCGGGTTGTAGCCCTTGGATTTGAGCAGATCAAACGAATAATCATCCGCCTGGCTTTCCTGCTTCTGCGAGAACTGCGCATTCACCAGTTGCTCGCCAAAATCCGCCAGCTGCGATTTGCTCAATGCCGACACCGTTGAGTTACCCAAAGCCCCCACCGCACCGCGTGCCGCCGCAATGCCATATGCTGTCTGCGCCGCCTTGCGGCTGTGCCCCAGCGCCACATGGCCAATTTCATGGCCCAGCACCGCGCGGACTTCGTCGTCGCTCATCATGTCCATCAAGCCGCTGTATACCCGCACGCAGCCGTTAGCCATGGCCCACGCGTTGACCTCTTTGGTTTGATACACCTTGAAATTGAGCGCCTGGCCGTTGATCTCGGTGGGCAGGCCTTTGCTGATGCTGGCCAGCCGTTTGACGTAGTTGCTATTGGCCGCCGCAATCTGCGATTTGGCATCCATTTGCTGGCACGACTGCGCCGTGAGCGTGCGCATGTCGGTGTCGGTCAGCGTGGCCGCCTGGGCCGCTTTGACGCCGGAATCCAGCAGCGCGTTGGTATCCATGCCACTGCCGGCGCAGGCCGACAAAGTGGCCACCATGCTGCAGAGCAGGGCGTAACGAGTAGGGGTGTTCATAGCGATGTCCTTGTTGTATCCGACATGTATCTGTGCGGTAACCGGGCGCTCATTGTGCCGCAATGACATGGCGCTGACATGTGGGATAGCCCCCATTCCCGCCCAGCGCCGCGCCGGACGGCAAAAAAGCAAAAAAGGCCAGCCCGAAGGCTGACCTTTTCCGTCCCTGCCACAACAGCCCATTCACCTTGCGTAGCGAATGTGGTTAGGCGCGATCTGCGTTTTTTTTACAAAATCAGAATGAGATCGTCGCGGTAATCGTTGTTGAATACGTGCCGGCTGCCGGCGTGCTTTGCGGGGCAATCTGGCCATATACCGACAAGGTCTGCGCGCTGCCGTTGCCAACCCCGGTCATGGCGTCGACGCCCACGGTGTTGCCCCAGATTTGTGAGCGGCTGGAATCCTGATACAGCTGAAACGCCACCGTCGGGCCGCCGGCGCAGCTTGCAACAAGCGGCTGGATACCGCTGAACCGGTCACGTTGCCTGCGTCCAGCCCCACGCTATAGGGCGCTGAGTTGGTACAAGTAACACTCAGTTGCGTGCTCTGGTTGATGGCCGAAGTCAGCACGCCCTGGGTACCAAAATTAAGCGCCGAAGAGGTAATCGTGCACGCCGCCTGCAACGTCAGGTTCACCTGGAACTGCGACGATTGCGTGGTGACGGCATAGGCGCCCGGTGCGCCGATCAAGGCGATTGCCGTAACGATAAAGCCAGCGATGTTCTTCATGATGGTGCGCTCCGCAAGACCGTGCCTGCCGTGGCTGAATGAGGGAAACACGGCGGCGATGCGTTGCATTGTGCGCAAACAGGATGCGGGCAACAGCTAGCACGGCTCCTGGCCAGGCGCAGTCCTGGGGCGGGGGCGCAAATGTGACCGGGGCAGCTTAGAAGGTGATGGTGGCGACGGCGCTCTGGGTGGCGCTGCTGTTGGCGCTGGCGTGCTGGTTTTGCGTTTGCGCGGCCGGGTTGTTGCTCACGGCTTGTTCTTCGGCACGGCTGAGCGCCGAGCGGGTTTGATGCAGATTGGTGTTGCTCACATCAACCAGATAAGGGGTACGCGCCGAGCAGCTCACATTGACATTGCTACCGACCTGACCGGCCAGCGCTTGTTGCGAGCCCACGGTGCATACCGAAACCACAGTGAGCGAGACCTGCAAGGTGGCGTGGTCGGCAGCACGGGCAGTCGGCAGCAAGGCGCTGGCAGCCAGCGTCATGGCGACGGCGGCGGTCTTGGCGGAGATGCGGATGGTGCGGAATGCCACGGTAAAGCCCCTGTTTTCTTGCAGTTTTTTTTGTCAAGGTGCGGTGGATTGCAGCGGACAGGTGAATATTGCCAGAGGCAGATCACTTTGTCGCGTCAAAACCTTGCTCCGCGCCGTGTGCAGCGATGTCTGCACGAGGGGATATACGCAGGCGTCGCACTACCGGATGCACCACCTTGTAAGTGAAATTACATTTTTTTTGCGAAATTCTGATTTTCGCGATCGGATAATTTGTAAGGTTTCCGCAAAGGCTTGTCGGACGATTTCCTACAGGGTACGCCGCAGGCTGCCGGGCCAGTTTTTTGATCCCATTGTGCGCAAGTGAATAGCGGCAAGGCTTGCAGCGCCTTTAGCAGACAAATCGCTTCCCGCCTAACCAGGGTCGCTCCTGGGCTAAATCAGCCTGCAGACAGCACCAACCCAGTAGTTGTCCTGGGCTAGCTTGTAAGGAGCGCTCCTGGGTCAGGCACAGGCAAACTGGTTTTATCAGCCGATAAACGGTCTGTGGCATTGCTACAAAGCCGGGGCCGTGCCCTAGTTGCCGCTGACCGGGTGGCAGGTGAGCGGGCCCAGCGTGGGCAGCGGGTTGTCCGGCGTCGGCGCGTAATCAAATGCCACCTCGCAACGCAGATCAACGTCGTCCACGCGCAGCGTGTTGTGCGCCACCAGGCCTTCGATAAATGCCACGCCGTCAAAGCCAACCACAAATTCGCGCCCGCTTTGCAGATCTCGCACCCCCAGGCCAGCGGGCAGCGGGTTGCCCTTGCTGTCGTGCAGGATGACGGTGGCGGCGCGGTAACGCGTCACCGGAAAGTAGGCCATCGCGCCAGAACCGGCTTGCGGCACGATGTCGGATTCGGTGGTGGTCAGGCGCGCATCGGCGGGCAGGTTTACGCCATTGATGCCGACATGGTTGTTCTGCCAGGCGATCAGATCGGGCACCAGCAAATGCCCGTTGCTATTGGTCACGCCCAGCGGCCGATATTCATGCAGCACCTGCACGCCTTCCATGCCGTCGGTGCTGACCAGGGCAAACGCGTCGCTGATGCGGCGCGCGGCAATCACGTCGCTGTCCATCCACACCAGCGCGCCATTGATATCGAGCGAGTAGTTGTGAGTGCCGTTGCTGTTTTCCACCGCGCCCAGGACTTCGCCGTAGCGGCCGAGGTAATTGGCGCGCGCTTGCTGATACGGGCTGCCGCTATTGTTATTGTCCTGTAGCGCCCAACCCAGACCGCCGCTGTAATCCGCCGGCCGCGCCGCGTTCAGGCCCCAGCTTTTCTGGCCGTTGGCAGTGCTGAGCGAGGCCGAGGCGGTAATCTGGTTGGGCAAGGCAAAATTCAGGCTGGCATAACCGCCCGATTCGCCGCTGCCAGCAAAGTCGCGATACAGGCTGAGCAAAAAAAAGCCGATATTGCGGGTGATTTCGGCGTTGTAGCTGAGTGAGCCCAGCCGGGTGATGGCCTGGCCGGACTGATGTTGTTGCACCAGACTGACCGACACGGTCTGGTGGCCAAACAAGGGCAACGACAGCGCAATCTGATCGGTTTCCAGCAGGATGGGCGAACCGGTGACCGCCGCCAGGTCACCAAAACGCGGCGTGGCGCGTTGGGTCTGCACGGTGACGCTAAAGCGTGGGGTGATCAATTGATAGCCCAGCTTGAGCTGCAGGCCAGACAACTCGCCGCCGCTGGCCGACACCGCGCCATTGATCACACCGGCATTGCCCAGTTTAACCAGCACCCCCGCGCCCGCATTGGCCAGGCCGCGGGTGAGTTCGGTATGGCCTTCCACCGTGATATTGCTGCTATAGCCATAACGGCCGGTGGCGCTAAGGGCGGGATGGCCGTAGTCGTAATCGAAGGAGGTCAGACCGTAGTTCTGCCGCACAAAACCGGTCTCGGCCGAGAAGCTGGACAGTCCGGCATTGAGCAAACGCGTATCTATATAAATTGGCACCGTGTCGTCACTTCGCGGCCTGGGCGTCCTTGACCACCACCGTGGCATTGCCCGCACCGACGATGCCCGGCGGGTCGTGCGTCACAAACGGCCCGGCCGGTACGTCGCCGCTGTATTGCTTCATGCTGTTGATATAAACGTCGACCGACGACGGCACCGCCGTGCTGCCGCCCAAAGCCGGCACCGGAAAGGTAATCAGGTCGGGCCGCAAAGAGAAGTTGCGCTGGTATTGCACGCCGCCCAGCCGCACCGCGCGGGTCCAGTCCAGCGATGAGCTGACCGCATCGCCCACGCGCAGCGTGGTCAGTTTCTCGGGGTCGGAATGGCTCAGCGTGGTATCGAAGCGCAGATAGTATTTGCGCGCGGGTGTGTCATACAGCGTGCCCGTGGTGCTGGCCACCCCCAGCGGCGCAAAGGCGCGCGCCTCGCTCCACAGCGAATAATCCCGCACGCCGCCGCTGCCCTGACTGAACAGATCGTAGTTGATGACCATACCAACGCCGCTGCTGGCCGGAATCAAGCGCGGCTGCACGCGGCTGATGTCCACCGCTTGCAACATGGTCTCGGGCACTTTGATGTCCAGCGTCTGCCGTGCCGACTGGTAGTCATAGGTGATTTCGGAAAGCTGGTCGAGCGAGATGGTGGCGCTGTCGTCGGTGATCGAGGCGGGCGGAATGATCCCCAGGCTTCCAGATCTTTGCGCCGGACCATCAATTCGCCCTGGTATTCCAGAAAATGCGCCACGCTGCGCGTGGGTGTGCCGTTGACGGTCACCTCGGGGTAGACGTCGTGCGGCAAATCCATCGACGGCAATAGATCATCGGCGGCGTGGGCCCACGCGGTGATCAGGCTGGCGAGCAGTGCGGCTGCTCTTTTTTTTGTGGATAAGGCGGCAGGAGTCAGCTCAATGCTCCTCCGCGCTCGCCAGTTCCACCGGTAGATCGCTCGGCATGCCGTTGATGGTGGCGGTTACATGGGCGCCGTTGAGTTCTGCGCTGGCCACCGCCGGGATATCCCAGTTGCGCTGCTGGCCCGCCAGGGTATAGCCGAGCAAGCCTTCGGCGATGGTGACTTTCTTGCCTTGGGCGGTGACAAGGGTGGCGCTGCTGATGCGCGCATGCACTTGCCGCGATTGAGGCTGCGCAGGCTGAGCATTTTGCCTTTGGGCGCGATCGTCCATTTGAGGTCGGGCTGCGGCGTGCCGGGGGGCAAGACAAACACCGGAATCGAATAGCGCAGGCGCAAACGCACATTGTTCTGCTGATCAATCCGCCCGCCCGGTAGTTCGTCCACCAGCAGGCGATAGCTCTGTTCTTCGTTTACGCTGCCGCCGCCGGTACGCACCAGCCGCACCAACTGTTCGCCTTGCGGATCGACCTGAATAATCGGCGGGCTGGCAATGACGTCGGTAGCGGGCACCAGTTGATCTTCGCCATCGACTTGCGACCAGCGATAGACGCGCACCTGGCCATTGACGGCCTCATCGCCCGGATTACGCAAGCGCAGGCCGGCCGCCGTCTGGCCTTGCTGCATTTCGAGCAGGATGGGCGATATCTGCAAATAGTTGGCGGCATAGCTGGCATGGCTGAGGCAACGGCCACGACGGCCAGCATGCAGCGTTGTAACGCTGCCGAATGACGTCGCACGATATGGTTTTCCTTAAGCATGGAGAGGGGCGGCACCGGCCCGCGATGAGTCGCGTCCCTGTCTCTCATTCAATAAGAAAATGGCCCAAATGCAAGTCGCTGCCCGGGGCCAGCGCCTGCTCGAAGCGCAGCGTAAAGCCTGGATTGATCAAATGCGTGACATTTGCCGTCGGCAAAAAAATCAAAGACTTAGCTAAACATGGCGCTAAAAGCCTTTAAAATCAGCCGTCTGGACTGACGTTTAGCCCACGCTACGGCCGAAACGATTGCGGTGTCGGGCGCAGCCGCTGGCCGGGACGGGCGATAGCGCCAAATACAAGCGCATGCAAATAAACTGATAAATCCGACAGCCGTGTATGCTGGCTGGAGCCAGAGGCTAGGGATTCGGCGCGGTCGGCACCAGTTGGCGCAATTCGGTGGGGCTGGCGAAAAGCCAATCCGGGTTTTCCGCGAGCAGTTCTTCGCGGCTGCCGTGGCCCCACAACACGCCCGCGCTGCTCAGGCCATTGCGTTTGGCGGCGGTGATATCGACGGCGCGGTCGCCGATCATAAGGCTGGCGTTGCTGACGGTGCCTGCCGCTTTAAGCGCCTCGATCTGCTGCCATTTGTGCACGCCGATCTCGCCGCCGCTGATAAAGCCAAAGTAGCGCTCCAGCTCAAACAAACGCAGGATGCGATCGGCAAAATCGGCCCGCTTGGACGTGCACACGCCCATCGGCACGCCCGCATCGGCCAGCGCCTGTAGCGCCGCCGGAATCTCGGCGTACAGCACGTTTTCGGCGTAGCCGATGTCGCCATAGCGTTCGCGATAGCAGGCAACCAGTTCGGCGATATGCGCAGCGGAGTCGCTGCCGGTGATGCTGCGAAATGACACATCCAGCGGCGGCCCAATCCAGCGGCTGATCTGGTCGGCGGCTTGCAAGGGATAGCCAAAGCGTTCCAGCGCGTGATTGATACTGCGGCCTATGCCCTGTTCGGGGTCGCTCAGGGTGCCGTCAAGGTCAAACAGGATCAGATCGTAGTTCATGCGATTCCAGCCAGAGTGAGGAAGAGGTCGGGCTGACGCTACAGAAAGCGCGTCAGTAGCCGCCATTGTTCCAGCTTTTCGGCATACGGTCTGGTATAGGCAGGGCTGCTGGAAGGCAGTAGCACGATATCGAGCCCGGCGGGTTGCGCCGCCAGTTGCTTCAGTCCGATGCGGGCGGCGGTGCCGCCATTGAAGGCGACGGCGCGCAAAGCGGGCAGGGTGGCGATCAGCGCCAGCAAGTCGTTGGCGGCGTGGTCACGGATATTGCTGTCGAGGTGCCCGCGCGCGTGGCTTCGGCCACCACATCCCATAGCCCGACGTGGTGTGCCAGCAAACGCTGCAGGCGGCAGTCGTAATCCTGGCCGACCAGGTCTATCTGCAATACGTCGCCGAGCAAATGCCAGAAGCGATTTTGCGGATGCGCGTAATAACGCGCCGCTTGCAGCGATTTTTTCGCCAGGCAGGCTGCCCAGCACCAGCAAGCGCGTGTGCGCATCCACCACCGGCGCGAAACACCGCTTGGGCGTCATGCCGCGTGCGTGGCCGTCAGCATGGCGCTGGCGTCAAAGCCCAGCCGCAATCCGCCCCAGTGCCGCCCGTTCACCATAATGGGCACGTCCAGTTCGGTCATGATTTCGCCGGTGTCGCGGGCATAGGTTTGCAGCAAAAAAAAGCGCTGGGTATTGCGCGCGGCGCGCAAACCCGCCGGATCGTTAAAGATGCGCTTGTCACGGCTGTTAACCAGGTCGACAGCGGCGTCGCCGCTGGGCGCTTTGGAATACCAGCTGTTATGCGTGGCGCCGTAGCCATTGGTATCCACCGCCAGACAGAACTTGCCCCCCACCGCGCTGCGCGCCAGTTGATCGAACAAGGGTTGCAAGGCCTGGGCAAAGGCTGATCCCAGCTGGTGCTGTATTTCTGCGGCTTGCTACCTGGCAGCGGACGATATTGCTGATCAAACACATTGACGCCCGAATTCGCCAAAGCTCGATACGTTGTTGCACCTGGTCGCGCATCTGGCTGGCCAACTGGATATTGCCGTCCAGGTCGCCCTGGCCGACGGTAAAGCGGCCGATCAGTTCCTGCACCCGTTCGGCCGCGCGCGCCAGTCTTGCGACGATTGCGCCGAGCGCGTCATGCGCTCGTTGACCGCCAGCGACAAATCATGGATTTGCGTCACGTTAAGGTTGACCTGGTCGTTGGCGACGCTGAATTCTTCCAGCGTGGCGGCGATGCCGGTGAGGGCGCTGGAGGTTTGCTCAAAGTCGGTCACCATGCGGGCAAATTGCGCTGAGGCGCTTTCTACCACCTGCCGCGTGTGCTGCGCGTCGTGCGTGATCAGATGCGTTTCATCCAGCGTTTCTGCCACTTGCGCCAGCATATTGTCGATATTGTGCGAGATGTCGTCGGTGGCAACGCCAACCTTCTCGGCCAGTTTGCGCACCTCATCCGCCACCACGGCAAAACCGCGGCCGGTTTCACCGGCGCGGGCGGCTTCGATGGCGGCGTTCAGCGCCAGCAGATTGGTCTGGCTGGCAATTTCCTTGATCAGATCGACGATGGACTTGATGCTGGCGGAACGCTGGTTCAGCCCGTCCACCGTCTCATTGAAGGTAGCGATACGGGTGCTGATGGCGTGGATGCGTGCGGTCACATCCTGTAGTTCGGCATAGGAAGCGCGCGCCATATTCAGGTTTTGCTGGGTGGTAGTGCTGATATCCTGGGTGCGCACCGAAACCTGATTGATGCCTTGGGTGGTGCCATTGCTGGCATCGACCACGGTTTGCGCCAGTTGATCCTGTTCCTGGGTTGAGCTGGCCGAATCCTTGATGTTTTTTCAGCGACTTGGCGGCTTCCAGCGCGATGCCGACCGTCATGGTCTGCACGCTGGCGATCACTTCGCGTTGCTTGGCCAGAAAGCGGTTACAGCTTTGCGCCAGTTGGGCGATCTCATCGTTGGTGATCTCGGGCACGTCGCGCGACAAATCGCCTTCGCCGCGCGCCACTTCATTAAACACCCGCGTAATGGCCCCCACCGGGCGCGCGATCCAGAAATTGAAGTAGATCACCTGCACGGTAATAAACAGCGCGGCGCCCGCCAACAGTAACCAGCCCCACAAAGCCAGGTGCTCAAGGCTGGCATTCAAGTCAGCGGCGGTGCGCGCATCGAGGCCGTGCGCCTGGATGACCGCGCTGAGCTGGCTATGCGCCTGGCTGGCCAGCAGGGTCAGTAGCAGCGGAAACAACAGTAATAGATAGAGGAAGGCGAATTTGCGATTGAGAGAAAACAGCAGCGAGCGCTCCAGCGCCGCATGGAATTGATCGATCCATTGCATACCAGGGAGTCTCCACCGGCGGCGCGCGATTTACGCGCCTGTTTTTTATAGATATCGGAACCGCTTTGCAGAATCGGTAGGTATAACAAAAGCCGCGAGCCCCCCTCGCGGCTTGTCGCGC
>BBFD01000160.1 GCA_001313065.1 Silvimonas sp. JCM 19000 | reverse complement strand
GAACAGTTTTAATGATCCGGTACTGTCGCAGCTGGTGCAGGATGCGCAATTGCAGAATCTGGATATCCAGCTGGCCCTGAACCGCATCGCCCAGGCCCGGGCGCAACGCCTGCCGCCACCGGCGCCTATTGGCCCAAGGTGGATGGCAATGCCTCGGCTACCCGGCAGAAAATCAGTGAGAAAGGCGTGGCAACCAGTCTGGGCAGCAGCAGTGGCTCGTCCAGCGGGGGCTCCAGTGGTGGCAGCGGTTCCAGTACCCCCATACCCGGCGACTTGCTTGGGCCGTTCAATCTGTTTCAACTGGGTTTTGATGCCAGCTGGGAGCTTGATTTGTGGGGCAAAGTCCGGCGCCAGGTGGAGGCGGCCGATGCCAGCACTGATGCCGCAGTGGCCGGGAGTCGGGATGCGCGCGTTTCGCTGGCGGCCGAAGTGGCGCGCACCTATCTGCAATTACGCGGTGTGCAGGCGCAACGGGCTTTGCTCGATATTGATCTGAATATCCAGAAGCGGCTGGGCGAGATTACGCGTTCACGTAAAGAACACGGCTTTGATACCGATGCCGAAATCGCCCAGGTGGACGCGCAAAAGCTGAGCACGCAATCGCAGCTGCCGCAATTGCAGCAACAGCAAGCGCAGCTGGAAAACCAGCTCAGCCAGTTACTGGCGCTGCCGCCCGGTGCGCTCAATGCCTTGCTGGATCAGGCCCAGTCTTTGCCGCCGGAGCCGCCGGGGGTGCCAGTGGGCTTGCCCGGGGATCTGCTGCGCCGGCGCGCCGATATTCGCCAGAGCGAAGCGCAACTGCACGCGGTAACCGCGCAAATCGGCGTGGCCGAAGCGGCCTTGTTTCCCAGTCTGACGCTCGCCTTGGGTGGCGGCTTTCAATCCACCACGTGGCCGGATCTCAAAACCTGGGCGGCGCGGTTTTTTAACGTCGGCCCCCAATTGTCTTTCCCGATTTTTGAGGCGGTCGCCTACGCGCCAATGTGCAGATCGCCAATACGCAGCAGCAACAGGCCGTGCTGCAATACCGCCAGAGTGTGCTGAATGCCTATCACGACGCCGACAACGCGCTGATTGCCTGCGCCCGCGAGCATGAGCGCGAACAGGCTTTACGCGATCAGGTGGGGCAACTGGACCGCGCCGTGAAAGTAGGTTTTGCGCGTTATCGCAATGGCCTGGTGCCGTTTATGCAAGTGCTACAGGCCGAGCGCGACTACAACCAGGCGCAGCAACAGTTGCTGCAAAGCCAGGTGACGTCGGCCAGCAACCTGATTGCTTTGTATAAAGCGCTGGGCGGCGGTTGGTCCAGCGCCGAGCAAGTGGCGGCGCATTAGCACCACGGGTTTTCCGGATTTTGATGACTCAGCGCAAGGAGCAAGACGATGGCACAAACCACCAGCGAATTTCTGGTCGATCGATTGGCGGAATGGGGCGTGCGACGCGTCTTTGGTTATCCCGGCGATGGCATCAATGGCGTAATGGGCGCGTTGCGCCGTACCAAAACCGGCATCGACTTTATCCAGGTACGGCATGAAGAAATGGCTGCTTTTATGGCGACGGCGCAAGCCAAGTTTGGCGGTGGCGTTGGCGTGTGTATGGCCACGTCCGGACCGGGGGCGATTCATTTATTGAACGGCCTGTATGACGCCAAAGCCGATCACCAGCCCGTGGTGGCCATTATTGGCCAGCAAAAAAAACGCTCGGCGCTGGGCAGCCATTACCAGCAGGAAGTGGACCTGGCCAATCTGTTTGCCGACGTCAGCGATTATGTCCAGATGGTGGTGGACCCGGCGCAATTGCGGCACGTGATCGACCGCGCCTTCCGCATCGCCCAGGCCCATCGCACCGTCACCACCATCATTCTGCCCAACGATATTCAGGAACTGCCGGCAGTGCCGCTACCACCCGGGTGCATGGCAGCGTGTTTTCCGGCGTGGGTTTGGTTGAGCAATGTGCAGCCATCGAGCGCCGCCTTGCACGAAGCCGCAGCGATACTTAATGCGGGCCAGAAAGTGGCGATTCTGGTTGGCGCGGGCGCGCTGCATGCCACGGCCGAAGTCGAGAAGATCGCTGACGTGCTCGGTGCCGGAGTTGCCAAAGCCTTGCTGGGCAAGGCGGTGTTGCCGGACGAATTGCCGTGGGTGACCGGCTCCATTGGCCTGCTCGGCACCAAGGCCAGCTGGGATTTGATGCAGGAGTGCGACACCCTGTTGATGATCGGCTCCAGCTTTCCTTATTCCGAATTTTTGCCCGAGCCCGGCAAAGCACGCGGCGTTCAGATCGATATCGACCCCGCCATGATCAATCTGCGCTACCCGATGGATGCCGCGCTGGTGGGCGATACCAAGCTGACGCTGCAAGCCTTGCTGCCCTTGCTGCAAAGCAAAACTGACCGCAGCTGGCAAAACAAGGTGATGGCCAATGTGCGCGACTGGTGGCAGACCTTGCGTAATCGCGCCATGGTCGATGCCAGCCCGCTTAATCCGCAGCGCGTGTTGTGGGAGCTGTCGCCGCTGCTGCCCGAACGTGCCATTGTCTGCGCCGATTCCGGCTCGGTCGCCAACTGGTATGCACGCGACGTTAAATTGCGGCCGGGGATGTCGGGCTCCTTGTCAGGCGGCCTGGCCTCGATGGGGGCGGGCGTGCCTTATGCCATCGGCGCCAAGTTCACCCATCCCGATCGGCCGGTGATTGCCTTGATGGGCGATGGTGCCATGCAAATGAATGGCAACGCCGAACTGGTGACGGTAGCCAAATACTGGAAGCAATGGGCTGATCCGCGCTTTGTGGTGTTGGTGCTGAACAATCGCGACCTGAACCAGGTGACGTGGGAACAGCGTGCCATGGAAGCGATGCCAAATTTAGCGGGTCGCAGGATCTGCCCGATTTCTCCTATGCCGCTTACGCCGAATTGCTGGGTTTCAAAGGCATCCGCATCGGTAGTCCGGAAGAAGTCGCGCCGGCGTGGCAAGAAGCGTTTGCTGCGGGCCGACCCTGCCTGATCGAAGCCTATACCGACCCCGATGTGCCGCCCTTGCCGCCGCACTTTACCTTTGAACAGGCACGCAATTATTTGTCCGCCATCCTCAAAGGCGATCCCGACGCGGGCGCCATTATCCGTGCCGCCTTCAAGCAAATCCGCGCCTGACGCAGCACGCACGCAACATATACACAGGCACGCTGCCTGGCTGGAAGGATTGCGGGTATAAAACCCGCTTCCTTCCTCTCGAGGCTTTTATGTCTGTGAAACCTGCTCTGCTCGCGGCGCTGTTGATCACCGCTGCGACGCAATCCGCCTGGGCGCTGGACTATCCGTCCGCCGCGCGCCAGCCCGTGCTCAATACCTATCACGGCGTGGCGGTCAGTGATGCTTACCAGTGGCTGGAGGACGGGGACAGTGCGGCGACGCGGCAGTGGGTGGCTGGCGAGAACGCACTCAGTCGGCAGTGGCTGGATGCCATTCCGGGGCGCGCCGCGTTGCACCAGCAGATCAAGACCCTGGTCAGCTCCAGTTCCAATGCTTATTACGATTTGATCGAGCGCGGCGGGGTCTGGTTTGCGCTCAAACGCCAGCCGCCCCGGCAACAGCCTTTGCTGGTTACGCTGACCAGCCCGGATGATCTGGCGAGCGAGAAAGTGGTGCTCGATCCGAACACGCTGAGTGCCGACGGCACGGTCACCATCGATTTCTATCTGCCTTCCAACGACGGCAGCAAGGTCGCGCTGTCGCTGTCCGAAAAGGGAAGTGAAGACGGCACCTTGCATGTATTGGATGTGGCCAGCGGCAAAGACAGTGGCGACCGGGTGCCGCGCGCGGCGTATCCCACCGGCGGCGGCACCGTGGCGTGGAATGCCAATGGCAGCGGCCTGTATTACACGCGCTACCCGGCGCCGGGCGAACGCGCCGAGGCGGACAGTCACTTTTATCAGCAAGTGTATTTCCACGCCCTGGGTACGGCGTCCAGCAAGGATCGCTATGAGCTGGGTAAGGATTTTCCGCGTATCGCTGAAACCCGTTTAAGCGCCTCACGCGATGGCCGCTATCTGGCGGCAATGGTGGCCAATGGCGACGGCGGCGAGGCGTCGCTGTATTTCAAGAACACCGCCGGTGGCGGCTGGCACAAACTGGCGGCCGATGCGGCGGGGGTTAAAGACGCTGCTTTTGGCGAAGATGGCTATCTGTATCTGTTGTCGCGTGCAGATGCGCCGCGCGGCAAAGTGTTGCGGCTGGATTTGCACGAGCCTGAGCTCAAGCGCGCGCAAACCGTGCTGGCGCAAGGCGAGGGCACCATCGATCATTTCGTGATCGGCAAAGGGCGTCTGTATGTGGCGGAGCTGGTAGGTGGCCCGTCGCAATTACGTGAAGTTGATTTAAAAAACCAGAGCGCAACGCCTGTTGCCCACGCCTGCCGTCAGTGGCGTGGACGATCTGGCCGTGGACGCGCAAGGCCATGTGCTGGCGCGCATCACCAGCTATCTGACGCCAACCGCCTGGTATGCGCTAGACCATGGCGCGCTGCGTAAAACCGCCTTGGCCATTACTTCGGCCGCTGATTACAGCGATAGCGAAATCGTGCGCGAATTTGCCACGGCCAAAGACGGTACGCGGATTCCGCTGAATATCCTCAAGCGTAAAGGCACGCAACTCAACGGGCATAACCCGACCCTGCTGTATGGCTACGGCGGTTACGGCGTGAGCATGACACCGTATTTCAGCGCGGCCACGCGCGTGTGGCTGGAGCGCGGCGGAGTTTATGTGGTGGCCAATCTGCGTGGCGGTGGCGAGTACGGCGAAGCCTGGCATCTGGCGGGCAATCTCACCCACAAGCAAACCGTGTTCGATGATTTTATTGCCTCGGCTGAATATCTGCTCAAAGCCGGTTACACCAGCCCGCAGCAACTGGCGATTATGGGTGGCAGCAACGGCGGCCTGTTGATGGGGGCAACGCTGACGCAACGGCCGGAGTTGTTCCGCGCCGTGGTCAGCCAGGTGGGCATTTACGATATGTTGCGGGTGGAGCTCGACCCGAATGGCGCGTTTAATGTGACCGAGTTTGGTAGTGTGCAAGACCCGGCCCAGTTTGCCGCCTTGTATGCCTATTCGCCGCTGCATCACGTCAAAGACGCCACGGCTTATCCCGCGATCCTGATGCTGACGGGCGACCACGATGGCCGGGTTAATCCCGCGCATTCGCGCAAAATGATTGCGCGCTTGCAGGCTGCGGACCCCGCGGGCAACCCGATTTTGCTGCGGACCAGCGCCACCAGCGGGCATGGGATTGGTACGTCCTTGTCTGAAATGATCGATGAGCAGACAGATCAATATGCATTTTTTTAATGCACGAACTGGGTATGGATATTTGATTGCGTGACCAGTCACCAAAAACAAAACGCGTCGTAGCGATACGACGCGTTTTTTTTATTTGTGACCAGTCACCAAAATAAAGCACGATTTGATCTTATCTATAAAAAATCAAATAATTATGCAAGTAAATTAAAGTCAAAATTCAACTGCAAGAGAGCAGGCCCGCATAGCGTCACGCCACTGTGCCGGTCTCAGTCACGAATTCGTTGCCAGGTTTCCAGCTCCACGCGCTTGCCATCCTCCCAGCGCTCATTAATCCAGAGGTCGCCTTCCAGCCGTGCGCGAAACGCAAACTGGCGCTGCAGCATGGACGGGTTATACGCCAGCAACGGTGATTCGATATATGCGCCGTCCGCGCCCACTTCATAGCGCCCGGTGGCGCAGCCGTAAAAGCCGGCCGTGCTGCTGGAGGTAAAACTGAAATAACCGTCGACCAACAGCTTGATCGAAGCCACGCCAGCCTGATCGTAATGGGTGACCTGGCCGTTTTCTTCGACAAATTCGCCAGCCAGCAGACGCCAGGCGCCATTCAGATCAGAAGCAGTTTGCAAAGCCATGCAGTGAACTCCTCAAGACAAGAGTGCTCACTCTACGAGTAAATGATGTGTAAGATCGCGCCTCAGTTTGCCCGTCTTGCGATGTAACCGGCGCGGCTTGTTATTGATTGCTTGCAGGTAATGATGACCGCTACTGCACCCCGCCTTTACGGCCTCGATACGCTGCGCGCCGCTGCGATCTCGCTGGTGTTTATGTATCACTACGCCGTGTTCGTCAGTCATCACAACACCTTTGGCGTGCTGAGTGAGATCGGCTGGGTGGGCGTCGATTTGTTCTTTGTGTTGAGCGGTTATCTGATCGCCAACCAGTTGCTGGCTGGCCTGGTGGCGGGCAAGCGCTTGTCGTTCAAAGCGTTTTACGCGCGCCGCGCTTTGCGCACCTTGCCGGTGTACTGGGTCACGCTGGCAGCGTTTTTTTTGCTGCCGGGGCAACTAGGTGGCAACGGGCTGCCGCCGTTGTGGCGCTTTGTGACTTTTAGCCAGAACTGGTGGCTGCAGCCGGGCACGGCGTTTTCGCATGCGTGGTCGCTGTGCATCGAAGAGCAGTTTTATTTGCTGTTGCCGCTGTTGCTTAGTCTGGGCGCCGCCACCCGTTTGCCGCGCCGTGCCGCGTGGTGGGTGTGGAGCCTGCTGCTGGTGGCGGGCATAGCCAGCCGCATCCAGCATTGGTCCGATATCGGGCCGGACCCGGCTGGCCTGACTTATTACAAATACATCTACTTTTCTACGCTGTGTCGGGCCGACGAATTCCTGCCCGGCGTGGGCGTAGCCATGCTGCGCCATCTGCAGCCCGAGCTATGGCAACGCATTACCGCGCACGGCACGCGCAATCTGCTGGCAGGCCTGGTCGCAACCGTGGGCATGTTGTGGCTGGTGCATGCTTATATGTATGTCGATGGTTACGGTTATGGCTTCTGGATGACCGCGCTCGGCTATACCGGGATCGCCTCAGCGTTTGCCTTGCTGGTGATTGCCGCGCTCAGCCCCCGTAGTCTGCTGGCACGTACACGTATCCCCGGCGCGAATCGACTCGCGCTGTGGTCGTACTCGTTCTACCTGGTGCATAAACCGGTGGCGCACGTGGTCAGCCAGCGACTGCAGTCGCTGCACGCCAGTGAATGGCTGCGTTTGCCGCTGGTGCTGGCGGCGTGTTTGCTGGTGGGCTGGCTATTGCACCGCTATGTGGAACAGCCGTTTATGGCCTTGCGGCAGAAGCGGGTGCCCGCACAATTCGGCCTGGCTCGCGCCGCAGCGGGCTGAGCCGATGCCGATGATGCGTGCGCGGATTTGTTCCGGCTGCGCCGTTGCGCTTGTGAAGCACTTCACCGCTGGCGGCTGCGCCTGCCATGTCTGGCGCCGCGCGCCGCTATAGTGGTCTCTGCAAGCCGTGCAGGGCTTGGTTTTACCGCATAACCCGTGGCCCGCCCCAGGCCACGGGTCTTTTTTTTGTCAGCCGGGCAAGCGCTGCAAGCGGCCTTTGTGTAACTCACACATCAAGGGCTTGCCTTGCACCGGTTTGATCTCGGCAATCAGCAGCAAATACAGCTCCAGCAAATGCAGCTGGCCTTTGCCTGCATAAATCATCACGTGACGCCGCCCCTGCGCCACCACCTTGCCGCGATAGAGATTGCTTTCATTAAAGCGCACGCGGCCCAGTCGGAACCACGAACGGAATTTCATTTCCAGAACGCCGCGCTCCATGGTCTCGCGCTCCAGCTCGGCGTGATCTTTTTTCAACAAATACCAGCGACACACGCAGATCTTTGCGATTGAACACGGCCCAGCCGGTGCGGATTTCATCGGCGGTACGTTTGATATAGTAATTGGCTTGCGTGCTCACTCTGTACTGTCCTGCAGCTTGCGCCTGCCCGTAGGCGCTACGCCGAATGTGGAATTTTGCGACAATGTCCGCAAGTGCGAAGTTGTATCCGCCCTACGTTTTGATACGACCGCCGTTGCGTATAAGGAGTTTAGGTTAGATGAAACACTGCATCGTGGCATTGCTGATGGCGCTGAGTATGCTGCCGGGCTGGGCGCGTATCAGCGTGGAAAAAAGCCTCTGGCCCTGCCGCCGACACGGTGATCGAGCAGGGCACGTATATCAACAAGGCGGGCCATGTGGTGCACAAACCGGCGCATACCATAGGCGGCTCCGCCCCGGCCGGCGCCACCGCCCACTGTGGCGACAATACCTACAGCTTCAGCCAGAACCGGCGCGGCACCTGCAGCCATCATGGTGGTGTGGCTGACTGGTTGGTCAATTAGGCCATCGCTGGCGTGCGCGCTGCACAAATCTTCCAGACCGGTTCGAGTCATGTGGCTACAGTCGCCATTCTGGCGAAGGAATCGGCGCAATGAGCGAGAACAACTGGATCAATCTGTTCAAGGATGCCGACACCGGCATCGAGACGCTGCACGCGCATTTTGAAGGCCATGCTTACGATCCGCACTGGCACGACAGCTATCTGGTCGGCTTTACCGAAACCGGTGTGCAGCAATTTGATTGCCGCGGTCAGCGCCATACCAGTACGCCCGGTGGCGTGTTCATGCTGGAACCGGGCGAAATCCACGATGGCGAGGCGCCGGCCGCAGCGGGTTTTACTTATCGCACTTTGTATATCGATCCGCACTGGTTCGAGCGCGAATTACGCGTGCTGTTTCCGGACGCGGCCTCCACTGCGCAAGCTGGTTTTACCCATACGCTGGCGACTGATCTGTCCCTGGCGCACGCCATCGCTGGCGCGTGGGATAGTCTGCAGCAGCCAGAATTGCGCATCGTGCGCCAAGGCGTGCTGGATCGCTTTCTGGCCCGGCTGACGCCGCATCTGCAGTGGCGGATTCCGCTACAGCAAGACCCGCGCTTGCCCGTCGTGGCCCGCCGCACCCGCGATTATCTGCACGCGCATCTGGCTGACGATATTGATCTGGATACGCTGGCGCATGTGGCGGGGGTGGATCGCTTTCGCCTGTCGCGCGCCTTCAAGGCCGCGTACGGGCTGGCACCGCATGCTTATCTGGTGCAATTGCGGCTGGCGCGGGCACGACATTTACTGGCGCAAGGGCATACGCCTGTCCAGGTGGCCAGTGCGCTGGGTTTTGCCGATCAAAGCCATCTCGGGCGCTGGTTTATGCGCGCTTATGCCATGACGCCAGCCCATTACCGCAAGCGCTGCACGAACCTTCCAGACTGAAAGCAGCGCGCCCGGCATGCTCAACACTCGTTCTGTGTTGAGGTGCTGTGTGATGAATCAAATCTGGCCTTTTTTGTTGTTCAGCCTGGTGGCGTCAATTACGCCGGGTCCGACCAATGTTCTGGTCTTGGGGCAAAGCGCGCGCTACGGGCTGCGCCAGGCCTTGCCACTGGTGGTGCTGGCGGGCGCGGC
>BBFD01000159.1 GCA_001313065.1 Silvimonas sp. JCM 19000 | reverse complement strand
CACTGGCCACTTTCTTTTGGCTATGCGTGGTCTACACACGCTGCTGAAACCCGCCACGCCACAAAAAATATCGTGATTGGCGGTGCGGCCGGGGCGATGCCGCCGGTGCTGGGCTGGGCCGCCGTCACCGGCACCCGTGCCGCCGGAAGCAGCCGTGCTGTTCTTGCTGATCTATACCTGGACGCCGCCGCACTTCTGGGCGCTGGCGCTGTATCGCCGCCTCGATTATCAAAAGGCCGGGCTGCCGATGCTGCCGGTCACCCACGGCCCGGCCTATACGCGCCAGATGATCCTGCTGTATGCGCTGGCGCTGTTTGCAGTCAGCCTGTTGCCGTTTGCCATCGGCATGAGCGGCTGGCTGTACCTTGCTATCGCCTGCTGGTTTAACGCCGGCTTCGTGCTGCGCAGCTGGCGCTTGTACCGCACGCACGACGAACAAGTCGCGCGCGGGCTGTTCTTTTATTCGATCAAATACCTGGCGTTTGTGTTTGGCGGTTTACTCGTAGATCGCCTCGCGCACGTCATAGGGTGGGTCTAGACCCACCTTTCAATGGCATTGACTCGAACGGTGAGGTTCCAACTGCCGCGTCGGTTGGAGGGGGTTAAAGGCTCTCAGTCAAAGCGGCGTCTCGAAGCTGCTCAGCTCGAATTGGCGGCTTTGAGTGGTGGGTCTCGACCCACCCTATGCATCTTTACGAGTTAGCGATGACCTCAGCAGCGACCGGGGCTTCGGGGTGGGGGCGGCGGGCGTAGCGCTGGGCCAGCACGGCGCAGGTCATTAGCTGAATCTGGTGGAACAGCATCAGCGGCAGCACAATCGCGCCCACGCGTGGCCGGCAAACAGCACGTTGCAATCGGCACGCCACTGGCCAGGCTTTTCTTTGAGCCGCAGAACACAATCACAATCTCGTCTTCTTTATTAAAGCCCAGCACGCGGCTGCCATAGGTGGTCAGCAGCAGCACCACGGCCAGCAATATGGCGTTGACGATCAGCAACGCACCCAGCGCGGGCAGGGGCGTGTTGTGCCACAAGCCCTGGATCACCGCCTCGCTGAACGCCGTATACACCACCAGCAAAATCGAGCCCTGATCCACAAACTTGAGCATGCCCTTATTGCGATCCACCCAGCCGCCGATCCACTTGCGCGCGATCTGGCCGGCAATAAACGGCAGCAACAATTGCATGACGATATTCAGCACCGAATCCATTGAAAAGTTCATGCCGCCATGCGCGCCCAGCAGCAGGCCCGCCACCACCGGCGTAATAAAGATGCCAAACAGATTGGACGCCGACGCGCTGCAAATGGCCGCCGGCACATTGCCGCGCGCCATGGCGGTAAAGGCAATCGACGACTGCACGGTGGACGGCAGCGCACATAAAAAACAGCACGCCCATATACAGCTCGGGCGTCACCATCGGCGACAGCAAGGGCTTCAGCAACAGCCCCAGCAGCGGAAACATCACAAAAGTGCTGAGCATAACCACCAGATGCAGCCGCCAGTGCGTGGCCCCGGCAATGACCGCTTCGCGCGATAGCTTGGCGCCATGCAGAAAAAAAACAGCAGGCCGACGGCAAAATTGGTGATGTAGCCAAACGCCACCGCGCCCTGGCCATGGCACGGAATCAGGCTGGCGATGATGACGGTGGCGATCAGGGCCAGCGTAAAGTTGTCGGGCAGAAAGCGGGGACGGGTCATGCGGGTGTTTCCGGTAAAGACGGCGCGAAGGCCTTATTAAAAGCGGGGGAGGGGCGTGCGCGCAATCTGTTTGGCATATCGCGCCCAGCGGCGGGGCAGGCCACGCGCCGTTTTTTTCCACCTGTTGCTTTGCAACGTTGCATCGTGCACAACGGTTTACCCCGCCACATTGGCGCTGCCACAGCTTGCCGCTATACTCGCCCGGCAGGAGATGGCATTCCTCCAGAACCGCCGCGCCGCCCTCCGGTGCAGCTGATGATGCCTACGTAACCCGTCCGGGTGCGTAGGCTTGCGTCCGGATATTGTGATCACCCCGACCGGACTGCTTATCAATGAATCACCCCCTTATTCAAGAATTGCGTGGCCTGCTGACCTATCTGGCGCGCTGGTTGCCGGTCGCCCTTGTGGTTGGCGCGCTGGCGGGCACGGCCTCGGCGCTGTTTTTTGTTTGCGCTGGATTGGGCCACCCACACGCGGCTGCAGCATCGTTGGCTGATTCTGTGCATGCCGCTGATGGGCTTTGCGGTTAGCTGGGTGTACGGCCGCGTCGGCCGCAACGTCGAGGCCGGCAACAATTTGCTGATCGAAGAAATCCACAGCCCGCAAAACCGCATCCCCCTCCGCATGGCCCCGCTGGTGTTGCTGGGCACGGTGGCGTCGCATCTGGTGGGCGCGTCGGTGGGGCGCGAGGGCACGGCGGTGCAGATGGGCGGATCGCTGGCCGATCAGATCAGCCGCGTGATTCCGTTTATGCCAGCGCAACGCCGCATCTTGCTGATGGCGGGGCTGAGCGCCGGGTTTGCCTCGGTATTTGGCGTGCCGCTGGCGGGCGCGATCTTTGGCCTGGAAGTGCTGGCGATCGGGCGCTTGCGTTATGACGCCTTGTTTCCGTGTCTGGTGGCTGCGATTGCCGGGGACCAGATCTGTTTGCTCTGGGGCGTGCATCACACGGTGTATCCGGTCAATGTGTTCCCCGCCCCGACTGCGTGGGGGCTTACCGCCACCCTGATCGCGGGCGCTTTGTTCGGCGCGGTGGGCATGCTGTTTGCGCGCAGTACCAACATGCTGGGCGCATGGCTGAAGGCCCGCATCAGCTATGCGCCGCTGCGCGCTTTGCTCGGTGGCGTGGTGCTTGCGGCGGTGGCGTGGGGCTGGCTGGGCGCGGATCGCTACCTGGGCCTGGGCGTGCCGGTGATCGTGCAGGCGTTTACCCAGCCGGTGCCGGGCTATGACTTTATCGCCAAGCTGGTGTTTACCGTCACCTCGCTGGCCAGCGGGTTTAAAGGCGGCGAGGTGACGCCGTTGTTTTATATCGGCGCGACGCTGGGCAACGCGTTGGCCCCGCTGCTGCATATGCCGATTGCGCTGATGGCGGCGATCGGGCTGGTGGCGGTGTTTGCTGGCGCGGCCAATGTGCCGATTGCGTCGGGCATCATGGCGATGGAGCTGTTTGGCGCGGAAATCGGCGTGTACGCGGCGGTGGCGTGCTCGGTGGCTTGGCTGTTTTCGGGGCACACGGGTATCTACAAGGCGCAGCGCACGGGGCATAAGTGGCTGGCGTGAACCGCCGATGACGCGCGCGTGTGCCCTCGCATAGGGTGGGTCTTGACCCACCATTCAAAGCAGCAGCGCCGTGCCGCCGTATTTGATATACGCGGCCGCTAAACACTTTTTTTTAAATGCTGAAAAACAATCGGCATAGCTACCCGCGCTTCCATGTCCACGGCTTTGGAGGGTGGGTCTTGACCCACCCTATATAACCGTTCTTTCGCATATATCCTTTTTTTTGGATATAAAACGCGCTCAAAAGTATTTGTGGAAATAACAACGGCATCATAAATTCCTGACTCGTCCAACGAAACGCCTCGTTAGAGTCAAAAGGAATTTAGATGCCTGTTGTCGTTACCCTGTCCGGCAGCCCCAGCGCCCGGTCCCGCTCGCAAGGTTTGCTCAACCGTGCTGCCCAGGTTCTGGCGCAACAGGGTATCGAAGTGCAGTCGTTTACGTTGGCCGATTTTCCGGCTGAGGCGCTGCTGCACGCGCGCTTTGAAGATCCGTCGATCAAGGCGTGGCAAGAGGCCGTGGCCCACGCCGATGGCTGGTGGTCAGCACGCCGGTTTACAAAGCGGCCTATAGCGGCGCGCTCAAAGTGATTCTCGACGTGCTGCCCGAGCGCGCGCTGACGCACCACGTGGTGTTGCCGCTGGCCACCGGCGGCAGCCCGGCGCATATGTTGGCGGTGGATTATTCGCTGCAGCCAGTGCTGACCGCGCTCAAGGCGCGCCACGTGCTGGGTGGCATTTACGCCACCGACAAAGAACTGACCTGGCAAGACGACGGCAGCCTGCTGCTGGCCCCCGAAATTGACGATCGCCTGCATGTGGCGATCTCGCGCTTTCTCGCTCATATCCCCAATCCCGGCCACGTCCAGCTCGACCCCGATTTGCTGCATGCGCAGCTGCGGCTCGGGCGCGTCAGCCTGTAATCGCTCGACCCCATAAAAAACCAGATCCGGAGACACGCACATGCTACGCAAATTGTTCACCGCACTCGCGCCACTGGCGCTGGGCCTCGCCTTTGCCGCCCCCACTGCCGCGCAAGCTGCCGACCAGGTGGTGCGCGTCGGCTATCAAAAAAAATACGGCGCGTTTACGCTGCTGAAAGGCCGCGGCACGCTGGAGAAAAAAACTGGAAGCGCAAGGCTGGAAAGTCAGCTGGACCGAATTCCCCGGCGGCCCGCAATTGCTGGAAGCGCTCAACGTGGGCGCGGTTGATTTCGGCCTGACCGGCGAAGCCCCGCCCGTGTTTGCTCAGGCCGCAGGCGCGCAACTGGTTTACATCGCCAACGAGCCGCCCGCCCCGCAAGGCGAGGCCATCCTGGTGGCCAAGGATTCGCCGATCAAATCGGTGAAGGACCTTAAAGGCAAAAAAGTGGCGCTGAACAAAGGCTCCAACGTGCATTACCTGCTGGTTAAAGCGCTGGAAGAAGCCGGTCTTAAATACAGCGATATCCAACCGGTGTACCTGCCGCCCGCCGATGCGCGCGCCGCGTTCTCCAAAGGCGCAGTCGATGCCTGGGTAATCTGGGACCGTACCTGGCCGCCGCCGAAGCCCAATTGCCGGTGCGCACATTGCGTGACGGCAAAGGCCTGGTGGCTAACCATCAGTTCATCCTGGCCACGCGCAAATTCGCCACCGCCCAGCCCGCCGTGGTTAAAAAACGTGCTGAGCGAACTGCAAAGCGCCGACCAGTGGCCAATGCCAATCCGGCGGAAGCCGCCAAAACGCTGGCGTCGCAAATCGCTTGCCGGTGGATGTGGTCGCGGCCACCTTGCCGCGCAACACGCTGGGCCTGACGCCGATTACCCCGCAAGTGGCCAACCAGCAACAGCAAATTGCCGACGTCTTTAAAGGCCTGGGTTTGATCCCGGTGCCGGTAAAGATCAGCGACGCGCTGCTGGCACAGTGAGCTGAACATCATGCGATCGATCCGCTCCGTTTTCACCCACCTTGGCCTGGCGCTCAGCCTGAGCGTCGCCAGTCTGGCCGCGCACGCTGATGAACTACGCATCGGCTTCCAGAAAAGCTCGTTCAATCTGATCGTGCTGAAAAGCCGTGGCACGCTGGAAACAAAGCTCGGCGCCGGCACCAGCGTGCGCTGGGTGGAGTTTCCCGCCGGGCCGCAGTTGCTGGAGGCGCTGAACGCCGGATCGGTCGACTTTGGCATGACCGGCGACACCCCGCCGATCTTTGCGCAATCCGCGGGCAGCCGCCTGGTTTACGTCGCTTTGAGCCGCCCAAGCCGCAAGCGTCCGCCTTGCTGATCCCGAAGAATTCGGCCATCAAAACGCTGGCCGACCTGAAAGGCAAACGCGTGGCGATCCAGAAAGGCTCGTCGTCGCATGGCTTTTTTTGCTGCGTTTGCTGGATAAAGCGGGCCTGAAATGGGAAGACATCCAGCCGCAATATCTGGCCCCCGCCGATGCGCGTGCGGCGTTTGAGCGTGGTGCCGTCGACGCCTGGGCGATCTGGGACCCGTACTACGCCGCCGCCGAAAAATCCGGCAGCGCCAAAGTGTTGCTGACGGCGGAGGGCATCAGCCCAATCAGACGTTTTATCTGGCCAACCGCGACTTTGCCAAAGCCAATGCGCCGCTGCTCAACACCGTGTTTGAAGAGCTGACGCGCAACAGCGATTACATCGAACAGCATCCCAAAGACACCGCGCATTTGTTGTCGGCTTATGTGGGGCTGGATCAGGCCACGTTTGAGCAAGTGCTGGCGCGTCGCCCCAGCTACCGCGTGAGCTGGCTGGATGACAAAACCGTCGTCGAACAGCAACGTCTGGCCGACCGGCTGACGCAAGCCGGCTGATACCCAAAGCCGTGACCGTCGCCGACATCGTCGTGCGCCACTAAACACCGCAGGAGACCCCACCATGAGCCTTAATATTTTCTGGTTTCTGCCCACCCACGGCGATGGCCGTTATCTGGCACCGGCAAGGGCGCACGCGCCGTCACGCATCATTACCTCAAGCAGATTGCCCAGGCCGCCGATGACCTCGGTTATTACGGCGTGCTGATCCCGACCGGGCGTTCGTGCGAAGACGCTGGGTGATCGCCAGCTCGCTGGTGCCGCTGACCGAACGGCTGCGCTTTCTGGTGGCCATCCGCCCCGGCATCGTCTCGCCCACCGTGGGCGCCGCATGGCCGGTACGCTGGACCGCATCTCCAACGGCCGCGCGCTGATCAATGTGGTCACCGGCGGTGATCCGGAAGAACAAGCCGGCGACGGCATCTGGCTGGATCACGACGAGCGCTACGAAGTCTCGGATGAATTTTTTGCGCATCTGGCGCAGCGTGCTGGAAGGCGAAAAACGTCGATTTCGACGGCAAGCATCTGCAAGTGAAGGGCGCGAAGACGATGTTTCCGCCGGTGCAGACGCCGTATCCGCCGCTGTATTTTGGCGGCTCGTCGCCGCGTGCGGTGGACCTGGCCGCCGAGCAAGTCGATGTTTATCTGACCTGGGGCGAACCGCCCGCCGCGGTGGCCGAGAAAATCGCCGCCGTGCGTGACAAGCGCAAGCGCTGGGCCGCACCGTTAAATTCGGCATCCGCCTGCATGTGATTGTGCGCGAGACCAGTGAAGCCGCTTGGGCCGCCGCCGATGAGCTGATCAGCCACGTTACCGACGAAACCATCGCCAAAGCGCAAAAATCGCTGGGCCGCTATGACTCGGTGGGCCAGCAACGCATGGCCGCGCTGCATGGCTGGCGTCGCGACAAGCTGGAAGTCAGCCCCAATCTGTGGGCGGGCGTGGGCCTGGTACGCGGTGGCGCGGGCACGGCTTTGGTCGGCAACCCGGAAGAAGTGGCCGCGCGCATCAAGGAATACGCCGATCTGGCATCGAAAGCTTTATCTTTAGCGGCTACCCGCACCTGGAAGAATGCTATCGCCTGGCCGAACTGGTGTTTCCGTTGCTGCCGCTGGCGCCGCAACAAAGCAATGGCCCGGTGCGCGTTAATCTGAGCGGGCCGTTTGGCGAGATGGTGGCCAACGATGTACCGCCCGCCGCCGTGGGCGCGAAGGCCGATGCGCCTGCGCTCAAGATTGCACAGGGTTAAGCACGATGGCATCCCGTTCCGCATCGCAACGCTTTGCCCGGCAGATTACGCCGTGGCTGGTGCCCGCGCTGATCGTCATCGTGTGGCAGGTGGCGTCCAGCCTCGGCAAGATCGACACGCGCATCATGCCGTCGCCGTTTGCGGTGCTGAAGGCCGGCGAAACGCTGGCGCTGTCGGGCGAGCTGTGGACGCATCTGCGCATCAGCTTTGTGCGCGCCATGCTCGGCTTTGCCATCGGCGGCGGCATCGGGCTGGCGCTGGGCTGATTACTGGTTTGTCACGCCGTGGCGAACTGGCGCTGGACAGCACGGTGCAGATGATCCGCACCATCCCGCCGCTGGCGCTGATTCCGCTGGTGATTCTGTGGTTTGGCATCGACGAGAGCGCCAAGCTGTTTCTGGTGGCGTTTGGCACGCTGTTTCCGGTGTATATCAACACTTATCACGGCATCCGCTCGGTTGACCCGGGCCTGGTGGAAATGGCGCGCAGCTATGGCCAGCGTGGCTGGCCTTTGTTTCGCGATGTAATTCTGCCGGGCGCATTGCCGTCGATCCTGGTGGGCGTGCGCTTTGCGCTGGGCTTTGCCTGGATTTTGCTGATCGTGGCCGAAACCATTTCGGCCAGTAGCGGCATCGGCTATCTGGCCACCAATGCGCGCGAATTTCTGCAAACCGATGTCGTGGTGCTGTCGATTCTGCTGTATGCCTTGCTGGGCAAGCGTCCGACGTGGTGGCGCGCTTGCTGGAACGGCGCTGGCTGCGCTGGAATCCGGCTTATCAGAATGTATGAGGAGGCCGCGATGAACGCACCCCTGGCAACAACGGCAACGCGCGGCGTGGCGCTGGATGTACGCGCGGTGAGCAAGCAATTTGGCGAGCGCACGGTACTGGACCAGCTCGATCTGCGGCTGGATCGCGGCGAGTTTGTCGCGCTGGTGGGCCGCAGCGGTTGCGGCAAATCCACGCTGCTGCGGCTGATTGCCGGGCTGGAAAGCGCCAGCTCCGGTGATATCACCGCCGATGGCAAACCGCATGCTCAAGCCCAGGCGCAAACCCGCATGATGTTTCAGGACGCGCGTTTGCTGCCGTGGAAAACCGTGCTGCAGAACGTCGGCCTCGGTTTGCCGGGCGACTGGAAAGCCGCCGCGCTCAATGCCCTGGCCGAAGTGGGGCTGGAAGAACACGCGCAAAAAATGGCCAGCGCAACTATCGGGCGGACAACGCCAACGTGTGGCGCTGGCGCGCGCGCTGATCCATGCGCCACGCCTGTTGTTGCTGGACGAACCGCTGGGCGCGCTGGATGCGCTCACCCGCATCGAAATGCACCAGCTGATCGAACGCGTGTGGCAAAAACATGGCTTTACCGTGCTGCTGGTGACGCACGATGTGCAAGAAGCGGTGGCGCTGGCCGATCGCGTCATCCTGATCGAAAAAGGCCAGATCGGCCTTGATCAGAAAGTGGCGTTGCCGCGGCCGCGCACGCGTGCCTCGACCGAATTTGGCGCGCTGGAAGAACACATACTTAACCGCGTGCTGGCTACGCCGCAGAGCCCGCTCGCGCCGTCCGGCCTTGATGCGGTGCTGCATTTTGGCGCTTTGCGCTGGGCGCAATAAACGGCCATCGCGGCAGGCGTTCGCTTTAGGACGCTTCTTATATCCGGCATACCTTAGGGTCCGTACTTTGGCCGACTTGTTTGCAACAAGGCCAGCGTATGCGCCCCCTTTGTTTTATTGCCCGGCATGGACTGCTGCTGGCCTTGGCCCTGTTGTTGAGCGCCAGCGGAGCGATGCCGCCGACACTGCAGGGCGAAGCGGGCCTGATCAGCGGCCAGATTACCTATGAGCTCGTGCCGGTGCAGGTTGATGCCCATGCTGGCGCCTGGCTGGATTACGCGGCAACGCAGGTCAAACCGGTCCGCCATGTCATGGTCGAGGCGGTCAGCGCATCCGGCCAGGTGCTAGGCACAGGCATTACCGACGAAAACGGCCGCTATGCGCTCAGGCCCGCCGGACACGGTGCTCGTGCTGCGGATCAAGCTCC
>BBFD01000158.1 GCA_001313065.1 Silvimonas sp. JCM 19000 | reverse complement strand
GGGTGGGATTGATTTGCGCGGCGTTGTCGCCGCCGCTTCCGCCGCCGCCACAGGCCGCCAATATCAAACTCGAAGTCAACAGCAGCCCAGTTAATCGCTTTGCGCTTGTAGTCATAGCCTGTCCGGTGTCTGTGTCGCCGTCCGCGGGATGGTCGCGGCGGCGTATTGATCTGAGGGGTAAAACAGAACCGGGGCGAGAATTGCACTGCTGTGAGCCAGCGCACAAGCGTGATTGATACAGAGCGGTACTGAAGGCAGAAATGCGCAGACAAAACGTCGCAAAAAAACGTAGAAAAAAATGCCTTGCCGCGACACTGACCTTTTTTTGGGCGGACATGCCGCAAAACGTCAGTATTGGCGCGGGTTTGCGCGGTGTTGCTGCAAAGCGGAACACCGCGCAATACCCCGAAATAATCAGACGTGTATCGACCGCTTTACGGGCATGCCAAAGGCAGCTTCAGCCCGCTGCGTAGCGCCCGCATTTTTTTGCTGGCGAATCAACCAATACCGCATTCATGCCCAGGCACGTGGCGGCCTTCAGGTCGTCCGCGCTGTTGACGGCAATTGCCGTCAGCCAGGCCGGGCCGCGTTGGCGGAAACACTGCACTGCTGCCGGCGTCCACAAGCGCGCGTTGACGCTGCTGCGGCCTTCGCCCAAGGTAAACGTCTCCACCAGATCGACTTTGCGGCTGATTTCAAATGCCGCCCGCGTCCCCGCTTCCGGGGGCAGGCACTGCCCGGCCAGATCGACCTGCGCCAGCCGCAAACGCGTGGCATCGCGGCTCTCATACATCTGCGCCTGGCGATACGGCGCAAACGCTTGTTGATAGTCGGCCTCGGTCGAATACAAGGTCACCCGTTGCCACGCGCGTGCGCCATCGAGCACCTGCGCCACTGCGGCAGCTTGCGGCGCGGCGGGCAGGGCTTTCATATCCAGAATGACCGGGATCTCGGGCGGGATGGCATTGAGCGCATCCAGCAAGGTGGGCACCGGCACACTGCGGGTCCGCCACGGATAGGTTGTTACGCCAGCGGTTTGCTTGAACTGCCAACCGGCGTTGAGCTGCTGCAATTCGGCCAGCGTGTGCTCGGCCACTTTGCCCTGGCCGTTGGTCAGCGCGCTGAGGTCCGCCGGGCGATACAGCACCGGCACGCCGTCGCGACTCAGTTGCACCGTCAGCCAGATTGCCTCTGCCCCGTTCGACAAGGCGGTGGCGATGGCGGGGAGTGTGTTCTCGGGTGCATCGGCGGTGCCTGCGCGATGCGCGATCAAGGTGGGCCAGTGTTGCTGCGGCGCGGTTGGCGGCCGCGTGGCGTCGTCAGCAAGCCCGACGCAACCACCTAGTGCAAGCGTGGTTAAACAAAGCAGTAGATTGGTCTGGTAGCGCATTTCGATGTCCCCCACAGAAGTCGGGCCTTAGCTTAGGTGGGGCCGCGGGGGGAAGAAACGGCAATATGCAGTCGCACCATCAGGTGGTGTTTACAAGAAGGCCGGGGCGAAGAGGCCGGCTGAAATCGCCAGAAATAACGCGGAGAGGCGGATGCCGGGTGGGGTGCGTTACCCCGCCTGGGGGGTAACGCACCCTGTTCATGCGCTGTAGACGACTTTGCCTTTGACCAGCGTGTATTTGACCTTGCCACGCACTTCGCGGCCGTTGAATGGCGTGTTCTTGCCCTGGCTTTTAAGGGCCTGCGGCGTGACCATCCAGTAATCATCAAGGTCGACCAGCGTCAGGTCGGCGCGGCAACCGGGGCGCAGGCTGGCTTCAAAGCCGAGCATGGCGGCCGGCGCGCTGGTGATGCGGCCGAGTGCCAGCGGCAGCGGCACTTTGTATTGTTCGGCCAGGCCAGGGTGAGCGGCAGCAGCAATTCCAGCCCGGTGGCGCCTGCCTCAGCCTCGGCAAACGGCACCAGCTTGGCATCGTCATCCACCGGCGTGTGGTCCGAGCAGATGGCATCGATGGTGCCATCAAGCAAGGCGGTATGGATGGCATCGCGGTCGCGCACGCTGCGCAGCGGTGGGTCAAAACGGAACAGGCTGTCGAAGTAGCCAATATCAATATCGGCCAGATGCAGATGATTGATCGATACATCGCAGGTTAGCGGCAAGCCGTCGCGTTTGGCCTGGCGTACCAGCGCCAGCCCGGCCGCACTGGAAACCAGACGCAGATGCACGCGGCGCCCGTAGCACGCATCAGTTCGGTGATGGTATTGATGGCCACCGTTTCAGCAATCACCGGAATACCGGTCAAACCCAGGCGCGAGGCGTATTCGCCATCGTGCGCCACGCCATCGCCCGCCAGCGTGGGCTCTTGCGCGCGCAGGCGCAGCTCGATATCAAAGGTGGCGGCGTATTGCATGGCGCGGTACAGCACTTGCAGATTCTGGATCGGATGATTGGCCTGGCTGAAGGCCACACACCCGGCGTCGCGCAATTCGGCCAACTCGGTCAGATCTTCGCCGTTCAGACCGCGCGTCAAGGCGCCGACCGGATAGACGCGGGCCAGATCCAGATTGCGCGCGCGTTGGCGCAGCATGGTGACCAGACCGGGCTCGTCCAGCGGCGGATCGGTGTCGGGGGGGGCAGACCACGCTGGTAACGCCGCCGGCGACGGCGGCGGCCATTTCGGAGGCCAGCGTTGCTTTGTATTCAAAGCCGGGCTCGCGCAGGCGCGCGGACAAATCCACCAGTCCCGGTAGCACCAACAAGCCAGTTGCGTCGATGTCGCGTTCAGACACAAAGCCGTCGGGCGCAGCGCCTATGGCCACGATATTGCCTTCGGCAGGTACAGATCGGCGATCTGGTCCAGCCCATGCGCCGGGCACAGCAGCCGGCCGTTGCGGATTACAGTGGGTTTCATGCGGCGTGACCTTTGTGGTGGGCCAGGGCGTGGGCCTGGTTTTCTGCGACGAGTGCCATCACTGCCATGCGCACGGCGATGCCGAACGTCACTTGTGGCAGGATCACGGCCTGGTGGCCATCGGCCACGGCGGAGTCGATTTCGACGCCACGGTTCATCGGGCCGGGGTGCATCACGATGGCATCGGGCCGGGCCAGCGCCAGTTTTTTTCCGCGGTCAGGCCGTAGTATTTAAAGAATTCCTGAGTGGACGGCAGATAGGCGCCGCTCATGCGCTCGTTCTGCAGGCGCAGCATCGCCACCACATCGACGTCTTTCAGACCTGCGGCCATATCGTGATAAACATGCACGCCCAGTTGCTCGACCCCGATCGGCAGCAAGGTCTTGGGCGCGATCACACGGATTTCCGGGCAGCCCAGCGTGCTGAGCGCATGAATCTGCGAACGGGCCACGCGGGAATGCAGAATATCGCCGACGATAGCCACACGCAGACCGGTGAAATCGCCTTTGAAATGGCGGATGGTGTACATGTCCAGCAGTGCCTGCGTGGGATGCGCGTGGCGGCCATCGCCAGCGTTAACCACGGCAATGCCGGGTTTGACGTGTTGCGAAATCAGATGCGCCGCGCCCGATTGCGCATGCCGCACCACAAACAGATCAGCGCCCATCGCTTCCAGATTGTGGATGGTGTCGAGCAGCGTTTCGCCCTTGGCGGTGGACGATGCGTTGATGTTCAGGTTGATGACATCGGCGCTAAGACGCTTGGCGGCAATCTCGAAGGTGGTGCGGGTGCGGGTCGAGTTCTCAAAAAAACAGGTTGAAGACCGACTTGCCGGTGAGCACCGGAAATTTCTTGTGGCCCTGTTCCATCTCGGTCACGTATTCGGCGGCGCGGTCCAGGATCTGTTCCAGCACCGTGCGCGGCAGGCCTTCGGTGCTCAACAGATGGATAAGCGCCTTGTTGGCATCCAGTTGTGGATTTTTTTCATATGGGTTTCCAGCAGAGTCTTACGAATCGGGGTAGGGCGGGCTGCGGCGTAGCATCAATCGGGCGGCGCACTCATGATGGCGCCATCAAACCAGCCTTGCAGGATCTGCATGGCCGCCACCTGGTCGAGCGCGGTTTTCTGTTTGCGGCCGCGCACGCCGCTTTCATCAAGCGCATTGCTGGCGGCGGCGGAGCTAAGGCGTTCATCCACATAATCGACCGGCAGATTAAAGCGGCCGTACAGACGCTGCCCAAATTTGCGCGCCAGCTTGCTCATGGCGGTGGGTTCGCCGTCCAGCGACAGCGGCATGCCCACCACCAGTTGTTGCGGTTGCCATTCGGCGATCAGCGCGGTGATACGGGCAAAGCGCGTGTCATTGTCGATGGCGGCAATGGTGCAGACCGGGTGTGGGATGCCCAGCTCGGTGGAGCCAACCGCCACACCGATGCGTGCTTCGCCAAAATCAAATGCAAGAAGGGTACTCATGCGCCACCAGAATTCAGCCGCGACGGCTGCGGATACAAACACCCCCCTGACCAGCAGGGGGGCGACTTTGCGGGGTTAGCGCGCGGCACATCAGGCATGGCCAGCTTCTTTAGACAACATGGCCATATCGATGCCCATCAGCGCGAGGGCGGCTTCGTAACGGCCTTCGGGCGGCAGGCTGAAAATAATGTCCGGATCGGCATCGACCGAGATCCACGCGTTCTGCGCGATTTCGTTTTCCAGCTGGCCGGCTTCCCAACCGGCGTAGCCAGCGTCACAAACAGATGCTCGGGGCCCGCGCCTTCGCCGACCGCCAGCAGAATATCTTTGGACGTGGTCAGGCCGATTTCTTCGCTGACTGCCAGGGTCGATTGCCATTCGCCCAGGGGCTGATGCAGCACAAAGCCGCGATCGGTTTGCACCGGGCCGCCAAAATGCACCGGCAAATCAACCACATCGGGTCGATGCAACTCAACGTCGATCTGCTCGAACAGCGATGACAGCGCCATCCCGAGCGGGCGGTTAACAATCACGCCCATGGCACCGCGCTCGTTGTGATCGCAGATATAGGCCAGGGTGCGTTCAAAGATCGGGTCTACCAGATTCGGCATTGCGATCAGAAATTGTCGCGTCAGATTCATATCCATGGGTCCAATTATTGCACAAGCACTGCGGTGCGCGGTTAACTCAACCGGGGCGTTCCCTTCGTATACTGAACGCCCATCGATGACCCAGATTCACAATGGCTAAAACTTCAGTAAAGCAGAAAGCGTTGTTCTGGTTTCGGCGCGACCTGCGTCTGCATGACAACGCCGCTCTGTACCATGCGCTTAAATCGGGCGCCGAGGTAGTGCCCGTGTTTGTCTTCGACCGCGATATTCTGGACGGTTTGCCGCAGTCCGACCGGCGGGTGGCGTTTATCCACGCCAGCATGCATGCACTGCAAGCCGAACTGCGCAAGGCGGGCAGCGACCTGATCACAGTACACGATCACGCCGTCGCTGCCATCGTCAACCTGGCCCGGCAACATGACCTGACTGCGGTGTATACCAACCACGACTATGAACCGCCGCCCGTGCGCGCGATGAACAGGTGCGCCATGCACTGGAACAAACTGGCGTCGAATTGCTGACCTTCAAGGATCAGGTGATCTTTGAGCGCGACGAAGTGCTCACTCAGGCGGGTGGCATGTTCAGTGTGTTTACGCCGTACAAGCGGGCGTGGATGCAAAAGCTGAATGCCTTTTATCTGAAAGCTATCCGGTGCGGCAATACCTGGCGCAACTGGCGCCGCTGCCGCCGCAAGTCATACCAACGCTGAAGCAACTGGGTTTTGCCGCCGACGCGCTGGACGGCTTGCGCGTGACGCCGGGCGTGGAGGGGGGCGAGGCGTTGTTTGAAGACTTCAAGCACCGGATCAACCGCTATCACGAAACGCGCGATTTTCCGGCGATTAAAGGCCCGTCTTATCTATCGGTACATCTGCGCTTTGGCACGGTGTCGCTACGCGAACTGGCCGCTTATGCGCATCATCGCGGCGGCGAGGGCGCCAATACCTGGCTGAGCGAACTGGTATGGCGTGATTTTTATGCGCAAATCCTGTGGCATCGGCCCGACGTGGCTGAGCAGGCTTCAAGCCGGAATACCAGCACCTGGCTTTTGCTAATGACGAGACCTTGTTTGTCGCCTGGTGTGAAGGCCGCACCGGCTACCCGCTGGTGGATGCCGCCATGCGCCAGCTCAATCAGACCGGTTATATGCACAACCGGTTGCGCATGGTGACGGCCAGTTTTCTGGTCAAGGATCTGCTGGTCGACTGGCGCTGGGGTGAGCGCTATTTTGCCGAGAAGCTGATTGATTTTGATCTGGCGTCCAACAACGGCGGCTGGCAATGGGCGGCCAGCACCGGCTGCGATGCGCAACCGTATTTCCGTATCTTTAATCCCGTAATGCAGTCAGAAAAAAATTCGACGCGGAGGGCCGCTTTATTTTGCGTTATTGTCCGGAGCTGACGGGCCTGAGCGGCAAAGCCTTGCATGCGCCGTGGCTGGCCAAACCCGGTGTGCTGGAAAAAAAGCCGGTATCCGGCTGGGGCATGATTACCCCGAACCCGTGGTGGACCATGGCACGCAGCGCGATCGGGCGTTGGCGCTCTTCAAAAAAAGGCCAGGCCGGAAAGATGAGCGTATGGCGGGCGCGCGCTTAAACACCTATCTTTCAGGGATGGCGCAATCGTGTCGCTACGCCGTAAGCCGCTTGCCCCATAAACGCGAATCCGCAGGACCTTCTGATGCCGGTGTTGCCACGCCCTCGTCTAACGCTGACACGCCGCGCGCTCACACGCATGGGGCTGCGCGTGGCCGTCGTTATTGTGTTGGTCACGCTGGGCAGCTACTGGCATCTGTACAACAGTCTGCAACACATGCTGACCACCGGCCTGGCCAATTACGCCGAGGCGCGCGCCAATCACGAATCGCAAGATTTTCTGCTGGCGCAAACGCAGACCCGCATGCTGGCCGACGAATATCTGCGCCGCCTGAAGGCGCTGGGCCAGACTGATCCGCAAGCCGAATTCGACGCGCACTTTGGCCGCTCGCCTGACGGCTGATCCGGGTGCGGCCCGAGATCAGCGACTTCCGACACAAAGCCACGCTGTTTATCCGCAATGACGTGCCCATTACCCCCGATCTGCGCCGTCGCGTGCTCACCGGCTACCAGTTGCTGAGCGAATGGGGGCCGCTGACCACCAATCGTTTTCTCGATAGCTTCATGAATATGCCGGAGCAGCTGTCGATCAATTACGCGCCATTTGTGGACTGGAGTCTGAGTGCCACACCCAGCACCAATATCTTTGAATATGAAACCGTATGGCGCTCGGCGCCCAAAGCCAATCCGGCGCGCAAGTCGTTCTGGACCTCGGTTTATTTTGACGAGGGCGCACGCAAATGGATGATTTCGCACGTGTCGCTGGCCGATCTGGACGGGCGTTGGGTGGGCAGCCTGGGGCAGGATATTGCGATAGACGATCTGGTGCGGCGCACGCAGAACACGCACTTGCCCGGCACATGGAACCTGATTGTGCGCAGCGACGGCCAGTTGATTGCGCATCCCACGCTGGCCAAAGAAATTGCCAAAGCCGGCGGCAATCTGGACGTACGCCAGTTGCACGACAAAACCCTGGAAAACATCGTGCAAGCCGCGCTCAGTGTGCCGGACGGCCATGGTTCTGCCACCACGCCGCGCGGTGACTATCTGGTGGCGGTGTCCACCATCGCCGGGCCGCAATGGAAGTTGGTGGTGGTGTATCCGGGCAGCCTGCTGGCCAGCATCGCGCGGGCCAATGCCAGCTATGTGCTGTTGCTGGGCGCGGCTTCGTTGCTGCTGGAATTGCTGATTATGTGGCTGGTGTTGCAACGGCATGTGGCCGAGCCCTTACAGGAAATGGTGATTGCCGCTGAGCGCATCCGCGATGGCGAATATGCGCTCGACCTCAAAAGCGCGCGGCTGGACGATGAGTTGGGCGAACTGGCGCGTGCCCTCGCCGGGATGACCGAGCGGGTGGGCGAGCGCGATGGGCAGTTGCTGCATGCGGCCAAGCAACTGGCGCGCGAGGCCGAGCTGGCAGGGCAAACCGCAGCGCGGCTGGAGGCGCTGTCGCAAATCCTACCGGACCCGGTGTTTCTGATTGATCAGCATGGCGTGGTGCGCGAGCCTTTGGCAAGACGGCTGCTTTGTTTGCGGGCAACCCGGTGGCACAGAATGTGTTCAGCACGCTGCCGGAGGACTATCACGATCTGGCCCGCACGGCATTGCAAGATGCTTGATGCGCGGCGCGCCGCACCGGCTGGTTTATCCGGTGAATACGCCCTTGCCGGCACGCTGGTTTGAGGCACGGTTAATGCCGCTGCCCAGTTCGTCCACCTATCACTGGAGCGTGCTGTGGTTGGTGCGCGATATCACCGAGCTGAAGCAAGCTGCCGAAGAAACCCGGCTGGCGCGCGACCATCTGCAGGACATTGTGGCGGCACAAACCGCCGATCTACGCGCGGCACGGGACAAGGCCGATGCGGCAAACCGGGCCAAGACGCAATTTGTCTCGAATATTTCGCATGAATTGCGCACGCCGATGCACGCCATCCTCAGCTTTGCCCGCATCGGCATCGAAAAGGCGGCACAGGCCGAACCGGACAAACTGCGCCGCTATTTTGAAAACATCGCCAAATCGGGCGAACGCATGCTGGCCACGGTGAATGATTTGCTGGATATCGCCAAGCTGGAAGCGGGCAAGATGGATTATCACTTTGTCGATACCCAGCTGTGCCACATCGTCAACACGGTGGTAGAAGAACTGGAGCCGCTGGCGGCACGGCGGCATGTGACGATGACGGTACGCGGCTGCGACAGCGACACCGTGCATTGCGACAGCTTCCGCATTGCTCAGGTGATCCGCAATCTGCTGTCCAACTCGCTCAAGTTCAGCCCGTCACCGGGTGAAATCCGCGTGCTGATGCACAGCGACGGCGCAATGCTGCATGTAGGGGTGTGCAACGACGGCCCGGCCATCCCTGATGATGAACTGGCGCGTATTTTCGAGAGCTTTGTGCAAGGCACGGCGACCTCGCCTGCAGGCGGATCGGGGCTGGGGCTGGCGATCTGCCGTGAAATCATCACCGCCCACGGCGGCATCATCCACGCCAGCAATCTGGACACCGGCGGCGTGTGCTTTAACTTCACGCTGCCGATCACCAGAGTCCCATAGGGTGGGTCTGGACCCACCGTGTAAAGTGATGTGTCAAGCGCACCGCACCTGACATGCGGCTTTGAAGTTTCGCAACGGACCACGGTCCGAGGCGGTATGCCAGGTTCCCTGCTGTGTCTATTAGCTTTGGTCGGTGGGACTAGTCCCACCCTATAAAACACCGCCGCTAGGGTGAGCGGACGGTGTTTTTTATCGGGCTAATCCAGCGTGCGGATTAACCGCCGCTGCCGCCAGTACCGCCGGGCGCGGTGGTGCCGCCGGTGGC
>BBFD01000157.1 GCA_001313065.1 Silvimonas sp. JCM 19000 | reverse complement strand
CCACCGGGATGCTGACCGGGCCTTGCAACTGGCGCAGCGTGGCTTGTTGCACCGTCACCGGGATTGCGGGCTCGATGTCCTGCGTGATCGCCAGTTTATCCGCCGCCTGCTCGCCACCCACTTCACGCGCGGCAAAGGTCCACGCCAGCTTGTTGATCCCTTGCGGCAGCGTAACGGGCCAACTGACTTCACGTGCTTCGCCTGCGGGCAGGCTGATTGTTTGTTTGGACAGCTCGCCTAGCCCGGCCGCTTGGGCGCTCACTTCCAGCTTCATGGCGCGGCCGGAGCCGTTGCGCAGATTGATGCCTGCGGCAATCTGGTCGCCGTTGCGCGCCAGCGGCGGAATGCCGGAGGTGATTTGCACATCCTGCGTCACGGTAATCGAGGTGCTGCCGCTGCCAAACAGGCTGGTGCCGCTATCGGCCACGGCCACCAGCTTGAAGCGCGTCAGCGCGTCGTTCAGCGGCACGCTGAGCGTGGCACTGCCATTGGCGTCGAGCACCACATGCGCTTGCCACAGCAGCAACGTATCCAGCAGTTCGCGCGTCGGGGCAAAGCCGCCGCCGCCGCCCGGGGCCAACGATTTGCGGCCAAAGTGGCGCTTGCCCACCACCTGCAATTGCGCGGTGGCGGTCTCGATGCCGTAGCTGCGTCGTTGCAACATTGCGCCGAGCAAATCCCAGCTGTTATTGGGCTGCAATTCCAGCAGGGCTTCATCCACGGCCGCAAAGGCAACTTCGGTGCCAACAGGCGCCGGTTGGCCATTCGGCAATTTGACCTGCACTTTGACTTGCGCGGTTTTGCGGATCGAATAAATGGCTTTGTCGGCGCTCACACTGACTTTTAGCTGGTGCGCCGCGGTGCCCACGGTCAGTTCGGCCACGCCAAACTTGAAGGCCGGGCGCGATAAATCGACGGTGGCGGTGGGCGCTTGATAGTCGCGGCCCTCATGCCAATAGGCATCCCACCAGTCCATCGGCGTGCGCCAACCCCAGGTAAAGAAGGAATACCACGGTACTTCGCGCACGCGACCGCGCACGGCCAGCACCGAGACATAGACGTTAGGCGCCCAGTCCTGGCTGATCTTGACGTCGATGGTCGGGTTTTTTTTGCCGCTCAGTTGCACCACACGGTTTTCGATAATGCCTTCGCGCTCGATAGCCAACCAGGCGGTGGCTTTGCGGAACGGCATGCGCACTTGCAGGCGCGCGGTTTCGCCCGGCTGATAGCTGGTTTTTTTCCGGCAGGATATCGATGCGGTCGTTGTTGTCGACGTCAAACCAGATTTCGTTCTGGTTGGTCACCCACATGCTTTGCGCGCCCTGCGCGACGTGGCCCGCCTTGTCTTTGACTTCGGCCACCAGCTCGATGCTGCCCTCTTGCTTGAGCGTGACATCGCAGAACACCATGCCGTGCGCATCCGAGGTATCGCTACAGACTTCGCCAGGTCTTTGCTGGTTTCCTGATGGTCATAGGCGTAAAAGCCGCCCACCAGACGTTTGCGACTGGATTCGTAATCATGCTGCGTGGCGTGGATGCTGACTTTCTGGCCCGCCTGCGGCTTGCCCTCGTTATCCAGCACCACCGCTTTAACGCCGACCGATTTGCCCGCTACCGCCATCCAGCGATCAACCGCCAGCCCCACCTTGAGCGCGCCGGGATACAGCGGCACGGTGCGTGACAGGGTTTGCACTTCACCATTGGGGTCGGCGTAAGTGGCTTCGAGTACCAGATCATAGGGCCGGTCGAGCGCGGGCATGTTGGCGACGCTGGTTTTGCCATTGCCGTTGGCGTCCAGCGTCAGCGGCGTTTTATCCAGTACCACCTTGCCATTGAGAGACCGCTGGGTTTCGCCGCGCCGCGATTCGGGCGCGCCAAAGGCAAAGCCGTCGTAGCCGCTCACGCGATCGTAATGTTCGTTAAGCATGCCGCTGACCTGCACCGGCAAGCCTTTGGCCGGGCCACCGCTGCCATACGACATCGACAGCGCCACCGGTACCGCCTTGGCGCAATCGTTGCAGCGGGCGCGACGCTGAGCTGGCCCCGCATCACCGGCAACCGGAATTCTTCGACGCGGAAGCTGCCCGCATCCAGCGTAATGCCATCGCGTTCGATACTGTGCTCGCCGCGATCGCCGCCCTGGCGCGTGCCTTTGCGCACCATGCGCAAGCTATATGTACCCAGCTTGGCGCTCTTCGGTAGCGCAAAAGTTGATTCAGCATAACGGCCAGCACGCCATTGCAGCGGCTGGTGGAATTCCTGGCCGCTGCCGTCGTGGGTAATCACCAGATCATCCGGCAACTGGTTGTTCTTGAGCATGGCAAAGCCCTGGCGCGTCTGCACGCGGATCAGGTGCTTCATCGACACGGTTTCGCCCGCGCGGAACAGCGTGCGGTCAAAAAATGGTGTGGCCGATGATATTCGGGCGTGTGCTGGTGTCTGTCGGCACGGCAAAGCGCCACGCTCGATGCCTTCATCCCAAGCCGAGCGCACAAACGACACATCGTTACGGCCCTGCGCATCCTGTTTGCGCGCGGTGATAAACAAGCCGTTGAGCGCTGGTTCGCCGTTGCAATAGCGCATTTCTGGCAGGGCGTGGTCTATCTGCGCGATGCCGTTGGCGTCGGTTTTGCCTTCCCATAATTGTTGCTGCGCGCAGTCATACACGCGCACATCCGCGCCCGGCACCGGCTTGGCCTGGTCCAGCGTGGTCACCCAGACGGCGGCATTGTCGCGGCCGCGTTTGAAGTGCACGCCCATATTGGTGACCAGCATGGCGGTGCGGACATACATCGGCTTGTTGGCGCCCAGCAAGGCGCTGCCGAGCATCTTCGACTGGATTTCCACCACATGCAGGCCGGCTTCTTTGGCCGGAATGCCCACCACCGAGAACGGCCATTTGCCGGCTTTGTCGGGCGCAGCGGGAATGTCGGCGCGCTTAACGCCCGCTTCATGCGCCAACAGGCTCAGGCGGCGGGTTTCGGTCTTGCCGACGTAGCTTTCGTGATAAGCCTGCACCTTCGCCAGCCAGGTCATCATGGCGCGGTCATCTTGCACGGTCAGGCTATCGGCGCTGACCTGGACCTGCTTGACGCCCAGATTGGCTTCAACATCACGCAGGGTGACGGCGATGTTCGGGTCGGCATTGAGTTCAAGAATGCCGAACGGTGCGGCAGTGAACTTGGCCAGCGGAGGTGCGGTGCCGGTGCGGAATTTGAGTGGAAACGCATTGGCGTTAACCAGCGGGCGGCCGCTGTCGTCCACAAAGTCTTTGGGTAGGGTGATGCCGGGCTCGGCATTCTCGGCAAACGGCGGGGCAAACTGGATCGAGCGCACGGTGGGGCCGGTTTCGCGCTGCAGATCGGGCTTGCGCTCACCCTCGGGTGTCTGCAGGCGAATCTGCTCGGCCAGCTTGCGCGGCACATCGCCGGTGAACGACAGCGTAACCGGCCGCAGCGGAATACACGGCGCTTGGCGGCCTGGCGTTCACAGCTGAAGCTGGCGCTGAACTCCTCCCGCACCTGGAATTGCAGCGTCTGGGTCTCGGCGCTGCCAGGACGGGTCAGCACCAGCTTGACCGATTTGCCAGCAGGCAGGCGCCGCGCGCATTGCACTGCTTCGACTGTGCTGGCTTGTTTCTCCCAGCCAGATGTTTGATCAGCGTGGCCTTGTCGGCCTCACTCAGGCGGCGCGTGGGGATGCGTTCGGGGGCATCTTCCACCTGGCAAAACATCGGCACCGGGCCATGCACCACCCCGTTCATGCGCAAGATAAAGGCTGATCTTCATCGACTGATCACCCTCATAGGGCTGCGCTTCTTCGACCGCCAGCGGGCCAGTGCTAAAGCTGTAGCTGGCCGGACCGGTATAAGCGCCCCCATCCAGTGCCTTCAGATTCTTGCCAACCGTAAAGGTGCAGCGGGTGGCCGCCGGTATGCCCTTGGGAAAGTCCATCACCCAGCTACGATCATCAATCCAGTGGGCGTCGCCTTGCTGCGGGCAACTGACGCTGAAAGGCGCCGGGGCATTGACCGTGCCCATGCGCAGCATCGGCGCGGAGAAGGTGGCGCGGACTTGCTGCACCTCACGCACTTCGTTCTGCGGCGAGAACGTGCTGATCGAAACAGCGTGGGCGTAAGTCGTCAACGCGGACAGACACAGTAAAAGAACGGAGCGAAACGCAGTCATGAAATCAGCCGCAGGCAGTCGAAGGCGGCATAGATTTCAACACACTTCGATACATCAGTGTGTGATCGTGTCAGGTCCAACTAATACCGGGTCAGTCTGGTCTCAGCGTTTGCGAGCGTAGATGAAAAAAAATTCGTGGTTGCCGTCGCCGCCGGTAATCGGGCTGGCAAAGTAGTCGAGTACGTCGAAATCCAGCGCCAGCGCGGCATTGCGGATTTTGCGTTCAACTTCGGCATAGCAATCGGCATTGCGCACGATGCCGCCTTTGCCGATGTGCTGCGGCCCGACTTCAAATTGTGGTTTGACCAGGAACAATAAAAGTCCACCCGGCGCCAGCAGTGCCGCCAGTTGCGGCAGCACCAGCGTGAGCGAGATAAAAGAGACGTCGCCCACGATCAGCTCGATCTCTCCATCGAGCGCGCTGGCAATGTGCTCGCGTTGCAGATGGCGCGCGTTGATGCCTTCAAATTGCTGCACGCGCGGATCGGCCAGCAAACGCGGATGCAACTGGTCGTGGCCCACTTCCACCCCGACCACCCGGCGCGCGCCGGCTTGCAACAGACAATCGCTGAAGCCGCCGGTGGATATCCCCACGTCCAGGGCTTGCCAGCCGCTCACATCCAGCCGGGCATGTGCCAGCGCACCGGCCAGCTTGAGGCCACCGCGCGAGACGTAACGGTCGCTCTCATCCGGCACGATTGCGATGCGGGCGTCCGCATCCAGCTTGACGCTGGGCTTGTTCACCGGCTTGCCATCAGCCGAAACGCGCCCGGCTTCGATCAGACCTTGCGCCGCAGTGCGCGACGCCGCCAGACCCAGCTGCACCAGCAAAAGATCAGCACGCTGCATGGGGCTTAATCAAAGGTCTCGTTGCTGGCCAGGTAGCGCCATTTGCCGGTGGGCAATTGGCCCAGCCGCACATTGCCGATGCGGATGCGCTTGAGGCCGACCACTTGCAGGCCGACCATTTCGCACATGCGGCGAATCTGGCGCTTTTTGCCTTCTTTCAGGATGAATCGCAGCTGGTCGGCGTTTTGCCATACCACTTGCGCCGGGCGCAGCGCTTCACCGTCCAGTTCCAGGCCATGGTTGAGCAAACGCAGGCTTCATCGGACAAACGCCCGCTGACGCGCACCAGATATTCTTTTTTTCGACGTTGGAGTTTTCGCCGATCAGGGTTTTGGCCACGCGGCCATCCTGCGTCAAGACCAGCAAACCGACCGAATCGATATCGAGACGACCGGCCGGGGCGAGGCCACGCAGATGTTGCGGATGAAAGCGCTGGCCGGACAGATCGCCGTCCCAGTGGTTTTCCGGCACGATCAGCACCGAGGCGGGTTTATAGCCTTTTTTCGGCCTGGGCGCTGACATAGCTGACTGGCTTGTTGAGCAGGATGGTGACGCGCGCGGCCTGGGCGGCTTGCGCGGGGGCTTCCAGCGTAACGGTCTGGCCCGGGCGCACGCGGCTGCCCAGCACATTGACCACCACGCCATCGACCTTGACCCAGCCGCGCTCGATGTATTCATCGGCCTCGCGGCGCGAGCACATGCCCAGTTCGGTCATACGTTTGGACAGGCGGATGGAATCGCTGGAATCGCTGGATTGGTCAGACATGGCGGGGAGAACCTCGAAGACGCCGGAAAACCGCGCAGTTTACCAGATCTACCCCACCCCCGCCCCGCCGCCCGGCTTGAATAAAACCGCATAGGGTGGGACTCGGCGTCCCCGTCGGACCCACCAAACAAAGCAATGAAGAAGAACGCAATGATTGCGTTTTGGGATACGGCTTTGAGTGGTGGGTCTAGACCCACCCTATGAGGGGGGGGCTTAGTACGGTGCTTGTTCGCCTTCGGGCCGGGTTTTGAAGCGGCGGTGTAGCCAGTAGTATTGCGCCGGAATTTCGCGCACGCGGTCTTCGATAAACTGGTTCATGCGGTTGGTATCGGCTTGCACGTCGTCGGACGGAAAGTCGAATAAAAAAACGCATAGGGTGGGTCGTGACCCACCGAGCAAAGCCGCGCGAAAAAAATTGCAACGCTTGCGTTTTGGGATACGGCTTTGAGTGGTGGGTCTAGACCCACCCTATGGGATAGTGGCTTAGTACGGTGCTTGTTCGCCTTCGGGCCGGGTTTTGAAGCGGCGGTGTAGCCAGTAGTATTGCGCCGGGATTTCGCGCACGCGGTCTTCGATAAACTGGTTCATGCGGTTGGTATCGGCTTGCACGTCGTCGGACGGAAAGTCGTGCCACGCCGGGTAGTAGCGCGTAACAAAGCCGTCTTTTTTCCAGCCGCGTAATCATCGGCACCACAATCGCGCGGCCCATCGACGACAAGCGCGACAGCGCCGGGATGGTGGCAGCCGGGATGCCAAAGAACGGCGCAAAGATCGATTCGCGCGGGCCCATATCCTGATCCGGCAAGTAGTAGAACGGAATCACGTTCTGCCGCAGCGCACGCACAATGGCGCGGATGCCGTCGTTGCGTTTGATCAGCAGCGGCTCGCCAAAGCGGCTGCGGCCCATCAATAACAATTCATCAAACGGATTCTGGTGCGAGGCCGAATACATGCTCGCGCCCCAATGATCGATGGTGTGGCGGATGCCGCCGTAATCCAGCCCGATAAAATGCGGCGCCAGCAGGATGATCGAGCGGTCTTGCACCGCCAGATAATGTTCATAGCCTTCGCGCCGCACCAGCCGCTCCACGCGCGCCTTGCTGCCAAACCACAGCACGCCGTAGCAGGTGGCCACGGTCGCCATCAGGCGAAAATGCTCGCGCAGCGTGGCGCGGCGTTGCGCCTCGGTCCATTCGGGAAAGCACAATTGCAGATTGATCAGCCGATCTTGCGCCGCCGCCCCGCCACGGCGTACAGCACGCTGCCCAGCACTGAGCCCATGCCGCGCAATACGGCAAAAGGCAGCAAATGCAGCAGCCAGAAAAAACGCGGCCAACAGGCGGGCGGGAATACTCATTCAGACTCCGGGGCGGCGCACCGGCCGGACGTTTGTAACGGTTATAGCTCCACAGGTACTGCTTGGGCGCCTGCAGGATGGTTAATTCCAGATTGCGGTTGAGCACGGTGGCGTCAGCCAGCGCGTCGCCAGTAAATTCGCCCTGCATCGGGCGGATATGCATGGCGTAGCCACGACCCCAGCTCAGACGTTCGGCAAAGCAGAACAGCACGATGGCGTCGCTATTGCGCGCAATGCGCGGCAACAAGGTCATGGTATAGGCCGATTTGCCAAAGAACGGCGCCCACACACCTTCGCCGCCGCCGGGGGCCTGGTCGGGCAGGATATAGACGCTTTGCTTTTCCTTGAGGGTTTTCAGCAGCAGACGCACGCCCTGGGCATTAGCTGGCGCGGCACGGCCGCGTTCGCGATCACGGCTGGCCAGCATCAGCGGCTCCAGCCATTTGAGCTTGGGCGGCCGATACAAGGCGGCCATGATGCGCGGCGTATTCATGCTGATATAAATGCCGCAGACTTCGATGGCGCCAGATGCGGCGAAACATAAATCACCGGGCGCGGCTGGGCCAGCGCGGCTTCGACGTGTTCCCAGCCATCCACGTGTTTGACCATGGCGGCCACGTCTTTGGCGTGGCGCAGCCACGCGGCCAGCAGCTCCATGGCGCCTTTGCCATGCTCAGCAATACTCGACTTGCGCAATCGGATATAATCCAGACCGGCAAACCGGGCGGCGCGGGCTGAGTTCTCGTCCAGCCGCTGTCGGTAAGTCCCGGATGTCCACCATGCAATCCAGCCCAGCACAATGCCTGCGGCTTGCAGCACGCACAACGGGATATAAGCTAAAGGTCTGAACAAGCGCACCAGCATGCGTGGTTGGCCTTCCGGATAAAAACCCGGATTCTATCGACTTTCATTCATTACAGACACGGCACAAAGGACCTTCTCCTTATGAGCGAATTCCTGTTCACCTCCGAATCCGTATCGGAAGGCCATCCCGACAAGGTGGCAGACCAGATCTCCGACGCGATCCTGGATGCGATCCTGTCGCAAGACAAATATGCCGCGTGGCCGCAGAAACGCTGGTGAACACCGGTCTGGTGGTACTGGCAGGCGAGATCACCACCACTGCCAACGTCGACTACATCCAGATTGCGCGCGACACCATCAAGCGCATCGGCTACGACCACTCCGACATCGGCTTTGATTACAAAACCTGCGCGGTGCTGGTGGCGTACGACAAGCAATCGCCCGATATCGCCCAGGGCGTTAACGAAGGCCAGGGTCTCGATCTGGACCAGGGCGCGGGCGACCAGGGCCTGATGTTTGGCTATGCCTGCGACGAAACCCCGCTGCTGATGCCGATGCCGATTTACTACGCGCACCGCCTGATGCAACGCCAGAGCGAACTGCGTAAAGACGGCCGTCTGCCGTGCTGCGCCCCGATGCCAAGAGCCAGGTCACCGTGCGTTACGACGCCGAAACCGGCAAGGCCAAGGCCGTGGACACCATCGTGGTCTCCACCCAGCACCATCCGGACGTGTCGCACGCACAACTGACTGAAGCCGTGATCGAAGAAGTGATCAAGCCGGTGATTCCGGCCGAATTGCTCAACGGCACCAAATTCCTGATCAACCCGACCGGCCGTTTTGTGATTGGCGGCCCGATGGGCGATTGCGGTCTGACCGGCCGCAAGATCATCGTCGACACCTACGGTGGCGCTGCGCCGCACGGTGGTGGCGCGTTCTCGGGCAAAGACCCGTCCAAGGTGGACCGTTCGGCAGCGTATGCCGGCCGTTATGTGGCCAAGAACATCGTGGCCGCCGGCATTGCCAAGCAATGTCTGGTGCAAGTCAGCTACGCCATCGGCGTATCGCAGCCGGTGTCGATCATGGTCGATACCTGGGGCACCTCCAAACTGTCGAATGCGCAAATCGTTGATCTGATCCGCAAGCATTTCGATCTGCGCCCCAAGGGCATCGTACAAATGCTGGACCTGCTGCGCCCGGTGTACACCCGCACCGCCGCTTATGGTCACTTCGGCCGCGAAGAACCGGACTTTACCTGGGAACGCACCGACAAGGCTGAAGCATTGCGCGCCGACGCGGCCCTGCTGTAACCCTGCCGCATCCGCCGCAAGAAAAAAGCCCGCCAGAGCAATCCGGCGGGCTTTTTTTGTGGGCGCTGGCCGGGCTAGAACTGCTGTCCGAAGCGCGCCATTACCCCGTAATCATTGGTGGTATCCTGGCTGCTGGCATAGCCATCCAGGCTAAAGCTGCGGCGGCCA
>BBFD01000156.1 GCA_001313065.1 Silvimonas sp. JCM 19000 | reverse complement strand
CGCTTTTTTTTGTGCGTCAGAAGCGGCGGTGGTCTTGCTGGCGGCGTGGTGCTTCTTCACGTGGTGATGAGCAACCGGGGCGCTGGCAGCAGCAGATGCGTCAGCAGCAAAGGCCGGTGCTGCGAACAGAACACCGACGGCGGTAGCGATAGCGATCAAAGATTTCATGACAGTGTTCCTCGTAGCATTGTTAGGTACAGGGCAAGCGGGTGTTGCCGTGAGACGCATACTGTCATGCTGTTCGCTATCTCGTTGTGAGCGTGTGTTCGCTACACGTTACAAGCTGTACACCACACTGATACGTGTCATCCAGAATCAAATCCGTGCGTTGCAAATTGCTTTCTGACGGCGTCAGCGCGGGGAATTGCCAGCATCTGGCGTTGCCGCAGGCGCGGCAGCAAACGCTTGCGGCCAGTTGCGGCCGTACCAGTTATCTACTTCAGCGTGGTCCAGCGCCATCATGCGGCGGAACCCCGGCACCCAAGCCAGCCAGCTGCTGGTCAGCGCGGTGAGCAAACCAAACATCACGTACACCGGCGTAATGCTCCAATGTAACAACGCGCCCCCTGCCAGCGCTGCGCGATGGTGGATGCGACTTGCGTCACCGTCAGCCCTGCCGCCGCCATCCGCCCTCTGAAGGCGGGCGGACGCGCCAGCGTGCGATGCGTCAGCCCCACCAGCGCGGTGACGGAGGAACCGAGGCCGGTCAGAAAGAACGCCAGCGCCATTACGTACGGATGCGCAGTAAACCCCACCAAGCCAACGTCAGCCCCATCGACACGCCGCCGCCCACGCGCGCATAAAAGCGGCCCACCCGATCCACGATCCATTGGCTCAAGCCCAATGTGCCCAGCAACATGCCAACCGATACGGCCGCCTCACAACTGCCCAGCCAGACGCTGGACAAGCCAGCGCCTTGACCTTGACCGGCACCAGCATGCCGATAGCGGGAAACATGAACAGCCATGACAAGGTGTTGATCAACAGCCAGCCACGTTCCACCGGCACGCGCCAGGCGGGCAACATGCCCGCCTTGAGTTCGGCCACCAGCCATTGCGCAGATGATCGTGTGCGCGCGCGCCAGCCGGAATCTTGAGCGCCAAGCCCATCGCCGCGGCCAGCAACGCCGCATGAATCCACAAGGTGACCGCCGTACCCCACGCCGCCAGCGTTACGCCCGCCAGGGCCGGGCCCGCCAGACGCCCGATCGATTGCGCGCCTTTTTTTGCAGATTGAGCGCGGTGGGCAGATTGGCCGAGCTGACCAGTTCCGCCGCAATGGCGGTGGTGGCCGGCATATACAAACAGAAAGCCAGCTCTTGCGATGCCGCCAGCGCCAGCACCCAGTTGCGATGGTAGTCAGCGTGCGCCGCCAGCAGTGCAAGCACGGCGGCGTGCAGGGCATACCAGGCCATGGCAATGCAGATCAGATTGCGCTTGGCAAAACGATCGCCCAAGGGCGACAACAGCGGCATGCCCAGCAACGCCACAATGGCCAGCACCACGCCATAGGTCGCCAGATCGGCCGTGCTGCCGCGTGGATAATCCACCATGGCAGCGCCAGCTGGCCAATCATGACCGCCAGTTGGGTCAGCGCGTCGCTGCTGAGCAAATGGCGAAAAGGCGGGCCTACCCGCGTGAGCGAGTGGCGCAATGGGGCGAGCATGCAAAACTCCGGAGGCTTGGTGCCAGGCGCGGCGCGGGCGGAGACGCCGGGCGGCCTGGAGGGGATGAGCAGGCGGTCAGGTTACCGCAGCAGCCTGCGCCTGCAAAACCGCTGTCGCGCGGGGCCGACACACTTTTGCGTGCGGCAATCAGGTGTGCGCCTCTCAACCGGCCCGGCCAATCCAGTTGCGCGCAACGTTCTATTTGCAAGTCCAGCCGTCGGGCTTTGTCCGATTTGCATGTCAGTGGCTGATGCGCGGTATCAGCTCGCGCTGCCCCGGCAGCGGCCCGATGCTAAACCGGAACATGCCTCCGTCACATCAGGCCCCGTCGCGGGCCACGTCCTCACGCAAAGGAAAGCCTCATGTTTGCCCAACTGTCCATCGGCCAGAAACTGTATGCCGGCTTTACCGCCGTCATCATCATCATGGTGCTGGTCATCAGTTCTTCGCTCTACAGCAACCGGGCCGCCAAACAAAGCCAGGAATGGACCGAACACAGCTATCAGGTCATCGTCGAAAGCGACAAATTGTATTCCGCCCTGCTTGGCATTCAGAGCGGCGTGCGCGGCTATATGCTGGCGGGCAAAGATAATTTTCTGGATTCCGCCTATGAGGGCCGCAAAAAAAACTTTGCCACTTCGCTGGCACGCATCCGCAATCTGACGGCCGACAACGCGCGCCAGCAGCAGCGCCTGCAAACGCTCGAAGCGCAATACCGCAATTACGAAGAGCAAGGCATTGGTCCGAATATCGAGATCCGTAAAGGCGTGATTGCCGGCACCAAGACCATGAACGACGTGGTCGATCGGGTGGCCAATGGCAATGCCTTCCAGATGATGGCGGACATCCGCAAAACCCTGAACAGCATCGCCCAGGAAGAAGCCGATTTGCTGGTGGTGCGGCAGGCCGATTCGGACCGCACCAATCGCTGGGCCTTGATCAATCTGATTGCCGGGGGCCTGATCGCGGTGGTGGTCGCCATGGTAATCGCCACCTGGTTGGGGCGGCATATTTCAACCCGGCTGGCGAGCGCGGTACGGGTGGCCGAAGCCACGGCGGCCGGGGATTTCAGCAGCCGCATCAGCGCCGATGGCAAGGATGAGATCGGCAAATTGCTGGGCGCTTTATCAACCATGCAACACACCCTGGGCAGCATGCTGCAAGCCGTCAAACAGGCATCCGGCGATGTGCGTGTCAGTGCCGACAAGATTGGTGGCATTTCGGAAGGCATGGAAAACAGCGTGCAGCAGCAAGGCGCGTCGGCGTCTTCGATGGCGGCGGCGGTGGAACAACTGACCGTCAGCATCAACCACGTTGCCGTGAGCGCGCGCGAGGCGCTGGACGTATCGCAAGAGGCGGGCCGCGTTTCACAAGAGTCAGCCGGGATTATCGAACGTACCGTCAGCGGTGTGACCGCGATGGCCAGCAATTCGCGCACGGTGGCCAAGAGCGTCGAACAATTGGGGCATGAGCGGCCGTATCAGCGGCATCGTCGCCACCATCCGTGAGATTGCCGATCAGACCAATCTGTTGGCGCTGAATGCGGCCATTGATCGGCCGCGCCGGGAGCAAGGGCGTGGCTTTGCGTCGTGGCCGATGAGGTGCGCAAGCTGGCCGAACGCACCGCCGCCGCCACCGGCGAAATCCGCGAGATGACGCAACGCATCGAGGCCGGAACACGCGAGGCGGTCGGGCATATGGCAGACGAGGTGCGCGAGATCGAGCAAAGCGCCAGCGTGGCCGCCGAGGCCGGTGCGGCCATCCAGCGCATCCGCAGCGAATCGGAACGCATGATCGGCGTCATCCAGGATATTTCGGCCTCGCTGACCGAACAATCCACCGTCGCCACCGACGTGGCACGCAGTGTGGAGCGCATTGCCAATATGTCGGAAGAAAACGGCCGCGGCGCCATCGAAGCAAACAAGGCGGTCAGCGATTTGCGCCAGTTGGCACGCGGCCTGGATAGCCAGTTGACGCACTTCCGCCTGTAGCAGCCGCCACGCCGGGTGGCTTGCCGCCGCTGTCTGGCACGGCGCTGGCCATACACCACGCAGCAACAGGAAAACTGCCTACAAGCACTGTCGCAGCTGGCTTGCAGCGGGTGTGACGCTGCTCACGGATACTGGCAGCGTACCCCCCAGACGGACGAGCGCCATCATGAGTACCCGAGTGACCTTTCGTTTTATCGGCGCGGTAATCAAACGCGTTGTTTCTGGCGTCAGCAATGACGAATTGACCACCCGCGCGGCTGCGCTGGCTTATTACTCGGCCTTGTCATTCGCACCGCTGCTGGTGCTGATGATCTGGATTTGCGCCTCACTCAATCTGGATTATCAAAGCGATCTGGTCGCTGGATTGAATGATCTGCTCGGGCCCAAGGCGTCGGATGCGGTCAAGGCCGTGATCGACAACGCGCAAAAGGCGCCGGGCATAGGCAATATCGCCGGTATTGTCAGTATTGTGATCACACTGATTTCGGCATCCGGGGTGTTCACCGAATTACAGACCTCGATCAACAAGATCTGGGGCCTGCAACCCAAGCCCAATGGTGCGGTCATGACATGGTTGCGCTCACGCCTGCACGCGTTTGGTTTGCTGTTGTCGCTGGCGTTTTTTGTTGATCGTGTCTTTTACCGCCAGCGCCGCCATTGCCATCCTGGTCCCGCATGAACCGGTGGTGTGGCACACGCTGGAAGCGGCGATTTCGCTGGTGGTGTTTACCGCCGTCTTCGCCACCATTTTCAAAGTCTTGCCCGATGCCATCATCACGTGGCACGACACGCTGGCCGGCGCGTTGCTGACCTCGGTGCTGTTTACGCTGGGCAAGATGGCCATCGGCATGTACCTGGACCATAGCTCGGTGGGCAATGCCTACGGCGCGGCCGGTAGTCTGATGGTGCTGCTGGTGTGGGTGTATTACGCCGGGTTGATCCTGCTGCTGGGCGCCGAGCTGACCTTTGCCGTCGCCACCGTGCGCGGCGAATCGATCAAACCCAGCCCCCACGCCGAACTGGTGCGCCCGCTGAACGAACCCGCCGGCCATCATTCTTGAGATCGCATAGGGTGGGTCTAGACCCACCCTTCAAAGTGGCCTGCCAAGATCGCTGCTCGTGGATACGGCTTTGAATGGTGGGTCTCGACCCACCCTATTATGCGGCGAGTGGTTCTTGCTGTTGTCGCCGCATGGCCTGGCCGTTGGCGTCGAACAGATGCATCGCGGTGGCGGGCAGCGAGAACTGCACGCGTTCGCCCAGCTTCAACGCATCCAGTTGCGTCTTGGCAATCAACGGCTGCGGCGATAGCGCGGTGTCCAGATGCACATAAGCGTGCTCGCCCAGATGCTCCATGTGCGCCACCGTGCCCGTCAGCCCCGCCTTGCCCACCAGCACGTGCTCGGGCCGGATACCAACGTAGCCTTGGCCCCCACCTGCAAGCCCTGCCCTTCCACCGCCGCCGCCAGCGTCTGCCCCGCCACATTCACCGTCACATCGTGCGCCGTCACTTCGCTGATGGTGCCCTCAATAAAATTCATCGACGGCGAACCAATAAACGCCGCCACAAAACGATTGGCCGGATGGTGATACAGCTCCAGCGGATGCCCCACCTGCGCCACGCTGGGCAAATCCGGGTTGCCCGCTAGCGGCCGCAGCAGCACGATCTTGTCGGCCAGCGTCATCGCTTCGACCTGGTCGTGCGTCACATAAACCATGCTGACGCCATCGAGCGAGCGATGCAGTTTGGCGATCTCCACCCGCGTCTTGACGCGCAAGGCCGCATCCAGATTCGACAGCGGCTCATCAAACAAAAAACACCTTGGGCTTGCGCACGATGGCGCGACCGATGGCCACGCGCTGGCGTTGCCCACCCGACAACGCAATCGGCTTGCGTTGCAGCATGGTCGCCAGGTTAAGCGCCTGCGCCGCCACCTCGATGCGCTGGTCGATCTCGCCTTTGGGCAAATGCAGATGGCGCAAGCCAAACGCCATATTCTCGAACACCGTCATATGCGGATACAGCGCATAACTCTGGAACACCATGGCGATATCGCGTTTGGCCGGTTCCATCTCGTTAACGCGCACGCCATCGATGCGCAGCTCGCCCGACGACGGCGCTTCCAGCCCGGCAATAATGCGCAGCAGCGTGGATTTGCCGCAGCCCGACGGCCCGATAAACACACAGAATTCGCCGGGCGCGATGGTCAGATTGACGTCCGCGATCACCGTGGTTTCGCCAAAGCGTTTGTTGATGCCGACCAGTTCAACCTGACTCATGCCTCTTCTCCATAACCGTGCAGATGCACATAACCCGCCTGCAACGGCGGCAAGACCAGCTCATAACCATCCACGCGCGCGGTAAAGCCGTGGCCTTCCAGGCTTTGCCGGCCTTCGGCTTTGGGCAAGGCCACGCGCGCCACTTGAGCCGATAAATTAAACGCACATAGCAAGGTTTGCTGCGGGCTGCGGCGCAAGAACAAAGCCACTTCGCCTTGCGTGGGCAACAGCGTGATATCGCCAATCTGCAACGACGGGTTGGCGTTACGCCATGCGGTAAAGCGGCGGAAATGCGCCAGCACCGATTCGGCATCGGCTTCTTGCTCGCTGACCGCCAGCGCGGCATGGCCTGCACCCACCGGCAGCACGGCGTGGCGCTGCTAAAGCCGACATCGGCGGTGTTGGTCCACGGCATTGGCGTGCGGCAACCGTCGCGGCCTTTAAATTCGGGCCACATCGCTTTGCCGTACGGATCCTGAATGTGTTCGAACGGCACGTCGGCCTCTTGCAGGCCCAGCTCTTCACCCTGATACACGCACACCGCGCCGGGCAGGCTCAGCAACAAGCCAATCAGCAAATGCGCGCGCTGCAATGGCGTGCCACCAAGGGCTGCCCAGCGCGTCACCACACGCTTGAAGTCATGGTTGCTCAGCGACCAGCACACCTGCGACAGCGGCGCATCGCGCAGATATTCCGCAATCACGTCGTGTACATGCTGCGCGTTGCAATCGGCCGTCAGCAGCGCAAACACATAGGCCATATGCAGATAATCCTGGCCCTTGGTGTACTGCGCCAGGGTCAGATACTGGTCATCATCGCCCAGCTCGCCGATGGTGACTGAACCCGGATACTGGTCCATCACGCCGCGCAATCGATGCAGAAAATCCAGGTTCTCGGGGCGGCTTTTGTCGTACAGATGGCGTTGGCGCGAATACGGATTATTGCGTTGCACCGACACGGCATAGCGGCCCGGTGGCATTGGCGGGTTGTCGCGCAGCTGGTCGTCGTGCGTATAGAAATTGACGGCATCAAGGCGGAAACCGTCCACGCCGCGATCCAGCCAGAAGCGCGCTACGCGCAGCATTTCGTCCTGCACTTGCGGCTCGCGGAAATTGAGATCGGGCTGGCCCACCAGAAAATTGTGCAGGTAATACTGCTCACGCCGCGTATCCCATTGCCAGGCCGGGCCGCCGAATACCGATAGCCAGTTATTGGGCGGTGTGCCGTCGGGTTTGCATTCGGCCCACACATACCAGTTGGCGCGCGCGTTATCGCGGCTGGCGCGGCTTTCGATAAACCATGGGTGGATTTCGCTGGTGTGGCTGAGCACCAGATCGATAATCACCTTCAGGCCCAGTTCATGCGCGCGGGCAGTCAGCGCTTCGAAGTCGGCCAGCGTGCCAAACATCGGGTCGACATCGCAGTAATCGGCCACGTCGTAACCAAAATCGAGCATCGGGCTGGTAAAGAACGGCGAAATCCAGATGCTTGCACGCCCAGGCTGGCCACGTACGGCAGCCGCTGCGTAATGCCAGGCAGATCGCCGATGCCATCGCCGTTGCTGTCTTGATAACTGCGCGGATAGATCTGATAAATCAACGCGCCTTGCCACCACAATGTCGCCATTTACTGCTCCTGTTGGGTGGGACTGGACCCACCATTCAATGCCGCATGAGTAACTCGGCCAGCAAAAAAAAGCATCGCGGATAGGGTGGGTCTGGACCCACCATTCAAAGCCGTATCCCGGTTCGCGGCGGTGTGCTTTTTCGATGACTTTGGGTGGTGGGTCAGACGGGGACGCCGAGTCCCACCCTATGCGTGGGCGTTAGCCCTTGACCGCGCCAGCGGTCAGCCCGGACACGATGTAGCGTTGGAACGCCAGCACCAGCAAGATCAGCGGCACGGTCACGATCACCGATGCGGCCATCAAGTTGCCCCACGGCAGCTCAAAGCTGCTGGCGCCCGAGATCAGCGCAATCGCCACCGGCACCGTGCGTTCGTCCGAGGACAAGGTAAACGTCAGCGCAAACAAAAAACTCATTCCACGCCGCGATAAACGCCAGCAACGACGTCGCCACCATCGCCGGCCACAGCAGCGGCATAAAGATTTTGAAGATCAGCGTGAACAACCCCACCCCATCCATCACCGCCGCTTCTTCCAGCTCTTTGGGCAGATCGCGGATAAACGTCACCAGCACCCACACCGTAAACGGCAGCGTAAAAAATCAGATCGGACAGCATCAGTGCGCCGAGATGGTCGTACAGGCCCAGAAAGCGGATCAGCTCAAACAACCCGGACAACAGCGCCACTTGCGGAAACATCGACACGCTAAGAATGCACAGCATCAGCGTGCCGCGACCTCTAAAGCTGACCCGCCCCAGCGCATAGGCCGATAGCAAGGACAGCCCCAGCGAAAACGCCACCACCGCCGTCGCCACAATCACCGAATTAAGCAAATTGGCGCCGAAGGGCTGCTCTTTGAACACGGCGATGTAGTTATCCAGCGACGGATGCGCTGGCCATAAGGAGGTGGTAAACAGCGCCTGGCCTTTCTTTAGCGACGAGCTGATCGCATAAAAAAAACGGGAACAGCGCAAAGATCAGCACCGCCACCACCGCCACGTAATAGCCAAACACTGACCATGGATTTTTTTAGGGATACCGGTATCGTGATCATGCATGTCAGCGGTCCGCATCAAGTCGGGGCCGGGTCAGGCCCATATACAGCGTGGTGCACAGCGCGATGATGAAAAAAACAACAAGGTCGCCGCCGCCGAGCCATAACCCACCTGCTGGAAATCGATCAGTTGCTCGCGCACGTACACCGACATGCTCTTGGTGACGTGGCTGTTGGAGGTCATCACATAGATCACGTCGAACACCCGCAGGGCATCCAGTGAGCGGAAAATCATCGCCACCAGAATGCCCGGCATGATCAAAGGCAGCGTGATGTAGCGGAACACCCGCCAGCGCGGCACGCCATCCACGCGCGCGGCTTCGTAGCAATCGCCGGGCACCATCTGCAAGGCGGCCAGGATCAGCAGCGCCATAAATGGCGTGGTTTTCCAGACGTCGACCATGATGATGGTGGGAAAAGCCAGATGCGGATCGGCAGTAAACGCCAGGCCACGATCAACCAGATGCAGCCCCACCAGAATGGCGTTGATGATGCCGAACTGGTCATGCAGCATCCACGACCACATCTTGGCCGACACCACCGTCGGGATCGCCCACGGCACCAGCACCGCCGCGCGCAGCAAGCCTTGCACGCGCGAGGGTGTGTTGAGCAACAGCGCCACGCCCAGCCCGATCAGCGTTTCCAGAAACACCGTGCTGACCGAAAACAGCAGCGTGTTGCCCACCGCATGCCACCATTCGCCATCGCGCAGAATGCCGCCTTCGCCGATGTAATTGGCCAGCCCGACAAACTGGCGCGCGCTCAGGTCTTGCAGCTGCGCGTCAGTCAGGCTGAACCAGATCGTGCGCGCCAACGGCCAGCCCG
>BBFD01000155.1 GCA_001313065.1 Silvimonas sp. JCM 19000 | reverse complement strand
TCACCGCGTATATCGCGGCCCGCGCCCGCCTTCGGCGCGCCAAGCGCTCAGCCAGGCAGACGGTTTTGCGCCACCGCCGCCGCACTCTTGCTGGAAAGGTCTAGACGTTCATATCGTTGTAACGTGCCGGCCGCATTATCGCCTCGAACCAAACCACTACATCGAGGATCACGGAAATGCTGCCACGCCTGTTTGCCGCCGCCCTTGCACTAAGCGCCACTGCCGCCTGGGCCGACACCACCTTGACCGTCTACACCGCGCTGGAGGCCGATCAGGTCAAGGCGTATCAAGACAAGTTCGAGCAAGAAAACCCGGGCCTGCATATCAACTGGGTGCGTGATTCCACCGGCGTCATCACCGCGCGTTTGCTGGCCGAAAAGGCCAATCCCAAGGCCGATGTGGTGATGGGCCTGGCCGCGTCTTCGCTGTTGATCCTGGATAAAGAAGGCATGCTGCAGCCTTATGCGCCCAAGGGTGTGGACAAGCTGACCAGATCGTACGTCGACAGCAAAAATCCGCCGGCTTGGGCCGGTATGGACGTGTGGGGCGCAACGGTCTGTTTCAACACCGTCGAGGCCGGCAAGCTGGGTTTGAAGAAGCCGGAATCGTGGAAGGATCTGCTCAAGCCCGAGTTCAAAGGCAAGATTGTGATGCCGAACCCGGCTTCCAGCGGCACCGGTTATTTTGACGTGACCGCATGGCTGAAGATTTTTTTGGCGAAAAGGGCGGCTGGGATTACATGGATGGTCTGCATCAGAACATCGCCCAGTACGAACACTCGGGCAGCAAGCCGTGCAAGCAAGTAGCGGCGGGCGAATATCCGGTGGGTATTTCGTTTGAATATCGCGCGGCCACGCTCAAGAAAGGCGGCGCGCCGATTGATCTGGTGTTCCCGAAAGAAGGCCTGGGCTGGGATCTGGAAGCTACCGGCATCATGAAGGGCAGCAAAAAAACCTCGACGCCGCCAGAAAGCTGGCCGACTGGTCCGCTTCGCTATCGGCCAACCAGTTGTATGAAAAGAACTTTGCCGTGGTCGCCATCCCCGGCGTGGCCAAGCCCATCGAATTTATTCCTGCCAATTACGAGCAAATGCTGATCAAGCAGGATCTGGCTGGTCCGCCAGCAACCGTGATCGCATCCTCGCGGAATGGACCAAGCGTTACGACAGCAAGTCCGAGCCGAAATAAGCCTTGCCCGCACGGCGCGCGCATCCGTTCGGGCTGTGCGCGCTGTGTTTTGCTGGATGTCCTTATGCCTTACTCCCTTGCCGATCTACACGCCCTGTATGCCCATCAGGGTGATGAGCAGTATGGCGGCGAAGCCGTGTCGCAATGCGAGCACGCCTTGCAATGCGCCTGGTTTGCCGAGCAGGACGGCGCGCCCGAACACCTGGTGATTGCCGCCTTACTGCATGACGTGGGCCATCTGCTGGCCGGGCAGCAGGAAGACGATATCGCCCACGGCATCGATGACCGGCATGAGGCCGTCGCCATGGCTGCGCTAAAGCCCTTGTTTGCTGAGAACGTGCTGGCGCCGATTGCCCTGCATGTGGCGGCCAAGCGTTATCTGTGCACGGTGCAGGCGGATTATTGCGCCAGTTTGTCCGCCGCCTCGCGCCAGTCGCTGGCCTTGCAGGGCGGACCGATGCAGGCCAGCGAGGCGCTGCGCTTTGCCAGCAACCCGTATGCCGCCGCCGCGATTGCGCTGCGTACTTACGATGACCGGGCCAAGATTCCGCAACTGGCCACGCCCACCCTTGACCATTATTTTGCCCGCGCGCATGCCCTCAGTGTGCGCGCTGGCTTGCGCTAAGCCAGGAGCCGTACATGCGATCTGACCCGGTCATTCATCTGACGCCAGCGGCCGCGCTGGCGCTGAGTGGGGTATCCAAACGCTTTGGCGATTTCACTGCCTTGCACGAGATCGAACTCAATGTTCATAAAGGCGAATTCGTCTGTTTGCTGGGGCCTTCGGGCTGCGGCAAGACCACGCTGTTGCGCATTATTGCCGGGCTGGACAGCGCCGACCGTGGCCGCATAGACATGCATGGCCAGGACGTCACGCGCATGCCGCCGGCCAAACGCGATTACGGCATTGTGTTCCAGTCCTATGCGCTGTTTCCCAATCTGACCGTGACGCAAAATATCGCGTACGGGCTTAAAGGGCGTCGCCAGGACCGGCGTCAGCGCGTCAGCGAATTACTGCAGTTGATTGGCCTGGCTGGCATTGAAGCGCGTTATCCCAATCAGCTGTCCGGCGGCAGCAACAACGGGTGGCCTTGGCACGCGCGCTTGCCACCGCCCCCGGCTTGCTGTTGCTGGACGAACCGTTGTCAGCGCTGGATGCACAAGTGCGCGAACATCTGCGCCGCGAAATTCGCAGCCTGCAACAGCGGCTTGGCATTACCACCATCATGGTGACGCACGACCAGGAGGAAGCGCTGACCATGGCCGACCGGATAGTGGTGATGAACCACGGCGTGATCGAACAAATCGGCACGCCCGAACAGATTTACGCCAGCCCACGCAGCCGCTTTGTGGCTGAATTCGTCGGCCGTGCCAACTGGCTGCCGGGCGTGGCGGAGGCGGGGCATTGCGTGCGGGTGGGCGATGTCAGTCTGCAACTGGCCGATTCCGCGGTGATGCAGCCCGGCCAGGCGCTACAGCTGTTTATCCGGCCCGAGGCCATCAGTGTTACGCCGCGCTGGCAGGGCGGCAGCAATACCGTGCTGGCGCAATTGCTCAGCCAGGAATTGCTGGGCGGATTTTGTCGCTTGACGCTCAGCGTGCCCGCGATGGGCAACCTCAATCTGATCGCGGATGTGAGCCGTCCGGCGCTGGCGCAACTCAAGCTCGACGCCGGCCAACGCGTGCCGCTTACTTTGGCCGCGTCGGCATTACGCGTGTTTGTTGACGGGGCCACCGCATGAATCTGTCCCTGCTGCTTTGGCGCGGCAGCCAGCCGCGCGCGCGCACCGACCACGTGGCTGGCGCGCTGACGTGGTTGTCGGCCTTGTTGTTGCTGGTGTTTCTGGCCTTGCCGCTGTTGGCGATGCTGGGCAAAGCCTTGTGCGACAAGTCGGAGCAATGGGTGGGCCTGGCCAACTTTGCCGGCCTGCTCTCGCCGCGCTCCATCTTTTTTGCTGGGCAATAGCCTGAGCGTGGCTGTGCTCAGCACGCTGCTGACCGTGCCACTGGCCTTTGTATTTGCCGCTGCGCTCACTCGCAGCTGTATGCCAGCGCGGCCTTTGTTCCGCATGTTGGCGCTGATTCCGCTGCTGGCACCGTCATTGCTGCCCGGCATTTCGCTGATCTATCTGTTCGGCAACCAGGGTTTGCTCAAAGCCTGGTTCGCCGGCGCCGGGCTGTCGATTTACGGGCCTTGGGGCATCGTACTGGGCGAGATGTTCTACACCTTTCCGCACGCCTTGATGATCTTGCTGACCGCCTTGTCGCTGGCCGATGCGCGTCTGTACGAAGCCGCCACCGCCCTCGGTGCAGGCCGGGTGCGGCAGTTCATGACGGTGACTTTGCCGTCGGCGCGCTACGGGCTGATTTCGGCGGCGATGCTGGTGTTTACCCTGGTGATTACTGACTTTGGCGTGCCCACCATCGTTGGCGGTCGCTACGACGTGCTGGCGGTCGAGATCTACAAACAAGTCATCGGGCAGCAGAATTTTGCGCGCGGCGCGGTGTACGGCATTTGTCTGTTGATGCCTGCGGTATTGAGCTGGTTGCTGGATCGGCATGTGCAGCGCAAGCAGCAAGCCATGCTGAGCGCCCGCGCCCAACCTTGGCAGCCCCAACGCCAGCCGGTGCGCGACGCCTTGGCCTTGCTGGTATGTGTGCTGGTGGCGTTGTGGCTGCTGGGCATGCTGGGCGTTTCGGTGGCCGCTGCGTTTATCAAACAATGGCCGTACAACCTGAGCCTGACGCTGGCGCATTTTGATTTTGACAATATGGATGGCGGCGGCTGGCAAGCCTGGCGCAATAGTCTGCGCCTGGCCGGTGGTGCCGCCGTGGTGGGTGGGGTGGTGGCCTTTATCGGGGCCTATTGGGTGGAAAAAAGCCGCGCCGCAGCGCTGGGCCGCGCCACCATCAATATGTTGGCGATCTTGCCGATGGCCGTGCCCGGTCTGGTGCTGGGCCTGGGCTACATCTTTTTTTCTTTAATGCGCCGGGCAATCCGCTCAATCTGTTGTACGGCACCATGACGCTGCTGGTGCTGTGCACGGTGGTGCATTACTACAGCACGGCGCATCTGACCGCGCTCACCGCGCTCAAACAACTCGACGGCGAATTTGAACACGTTGCCGCCTCGCTCAAGGTGCCGTTCTGGACCACCCTGCGCCGCGTAACCGTGCCGATCTGCTTGCCTGCGCTGCTCGATATTGCGCGTTATTACTTTGTGTCGGGCATGACCACGCTCAGTGCGGTGATCTTTCTGTACACCCCGCAAACCGTGCTGTCGGCGGTGGCGGTGCTGAATATGGATGACGCGGGCGATACCGCGGCCGCCGCCGCCATGGCCAGCCTGATTGTGGCCACCTCGGTCGCGGTTTGCATCGTGTCTGGTGGGGTGTCGTGGTGGGCTTTGCAGCGGACCCAAGCTGGCGCCAACGCTGATTTCCAGCCTGATCCTCATGATTCCGGACCGGCGTGCCGCGGTGTGCCGGTGATCTTCAAACTGTTTTTTTTGCTTCGATTTCGTCCAGACGTTCGGGAGATATATGCGCGAACCCATCCTGTTAACCCCAGGCCCACTCACCACCACGCTCAAAACCAAAACGGCCATGTTGTCGGATTGGGGCTCGTGGGATGCCGCCTTTAATGAACTGACTGCCAGCGTTTGTGCCGATTTGCTGGCGATTGCGCATGCCGAGGAAGACCACGTCTGTGTGCCGCTGCAAGGCTCGGGCACGTTTGCGGTCGAGGCCGCCATCGGCACGCTGTTGCCGCGGCAGGGCAAATTACTGGTACTGGTGAATGGCGCTTATGGCAAGCGTATGGCGCGCGCGGTCGAGGTGATGGGGCGGGCAGTGGCGGTGCTGGAATTTGCCGAAGACCAGGCGGTAGACGCGGCCGCCGTGGCCAGGCGGCTGGCACAAGAGCCTGCGATTACCCATGTCGGCGTTATCCACTGCGAAACCAGCACCGGCGTGCTCAACCTTTGGCCGAGATTGCCAGCGTGGTCGCGGCGCAAGGCAGACGGTTGATTATTGATGCGATGTCGAGCTTTGGCGCGCTTGCTATCGATGCGCGCAGCGTACCGTTTGATGCACTGGTGGCGTCCAGCAACAAGTGTCTGGAAGGCGTGCCCGGCATGGGCATCATCATCGCCCGGCGTTCCGCCTGGTGGAAAGCCTGGGTAACAGTCATTCGCTGTCCATGGATTTGCATGATCAGTACGTGTACATGCAAAAGACCGGCCAGTGGCGCTTTACCCCGCCCACCCATGTGGTGGCGGCATTGCGCGCCGCGCTGGATCAATACCATGCCGACGGTGGCCAACCGGCGCGTCTGGCGCGCTATCAAGCCAACTACGAGATGTTGGTCAGCGGGCTGGCGCGGCTGGGTTTGCGTACTTTTCTCGCCCGCCAGGATCAGGCCCCCATCATCGTGACCTTTCATGCCCCGGCACATCGCGACTATCACTTTCGCGCTTTGTATGAAGCGGTGCGCGAGCGCGGCTTTGTGCTGTATCCAGGCAAGCTCACTCAGGTCGAAACCTTCCGCGTGGGCTGCATCGGCGCCATCAACGAAGCAGAAATCGGCCAGGCCGTGGCCGCTATCGGCGAAGGGTTAAACCAGTTGGGCTGGCTGTAACGCGCGGACAACGTTTCATATCGTTTTCATATATGCGGTTTAACCTGAGGCCATCATGAATATTGCACATCCAACCAATGCGTCCATCGCGTGCCAGGTGCAGGCGGTCATTTTTTTTGACTGGGCTGGCACCATCGTCGATTTCGGCTCGTTTGCGCCGACGCAAGTGCTGGTCGAAGCCTTTGCCGGCTTTGATATCGAACTGACGCTGGACGAAGCGCGCGGCCCGATGGGTGTGGGCAAGTGGCAGCATATCGAGGCGCTGGCCGCGCACCCGGCAATTGCCCCACGTTGGCAAAAAAAACGCTTTGGACGCCCGCTGTGCGCGGAGGATGTCGACGCGCTGTACCAGGCGTTTATGCCCTTGCAGATTGCCCGGGTCGGCCATTATTCGTGGCCCATTCCCGGCGCACTGGAGATGGTGGAACGCTTGCGCGCGGCCGGTGTGCGCATCGGTTCTTGCTCCGGCTATCCACGCCAGGTGATGAACGCCCTGCTGCCGCTGGCGCGAGAACGCGGCTACGTGCCAGATACCGCCATTGCCGCCGATGATCTGGCCGCCGGTGGCCGTCCCGGCCCTTGGATGGCGCTGGCCAGTGTGCTGGAACTGGGCGTCGATGAAGTTGCTGCCTGCGTCAAAGTGGACGATACCGTGCCTGGCATTGCAGAAGGTATACGCGCCGGCATGTGGACGGTGGGTTTGTCGGCCAGCGGCAACGAAGTCGGCCTGACGTTTGAGCAGTGGCAGGCGCTCAGCCCGGCCGAGCAACTGGCGCGCACCGCGCCTGCTGAACAAAAGCTGCGTGATGCCGGTGCGCATTATGTGATTGATACCGTGGCGGATTTGTGGCCGGTGCTGCAAGACATCGCCTGGCGTCGCAGCCGCGGAGAGCGTCCGTGAACATGCCCAGCGCGCCCGCTGAACTCAGTGCTTCTGCCTCCACCACCGCTTTTCGTCCGTTCTGGTTTGAGCAAGCGTTAGCGCGTGAAGCGCTGCCGCCCGCCGCGCTTTGCAAGGCGCAACGACGGCCGATGTCTGTATCGTCGGCGGCGGCTTTACCGGTTTGTGGACGGCATTGCAGTTGAAACTGGCACGGCCCGAGCTCGATATCGTCATCATTGAGCGCGACCTGTGCGGCGCGGGCGCTTCGGGCCGCAATGGCGGTTGCATGCTGAGCTGGTCGACGCGGCTGTTCACGCTGCAACGTTTGTTTGGCCAGCGCGAGGCCACACGGCTGGTGCGGGCCTCGGAACAAGCCGTGCATGACATCGCGGGTTTCTGCAAAGCGCATGGCATCGAGGCCGACCTGCGCGTGGATGGCACCTTGTATACCGCCACCAACCAGGCGCAGATGGGCAGCATGGATGAATTGATGGCCGGGCTGACCAGCAGCGGCTGCAACAGCTGGCAGCGCTGGAATGCCGCCGATATCCAGAGCCGCGCAGGTTCGGCGCGGCATCTGGAGGGCTGGTATTCACCCGCTGCGGGCACAGTGCAGCCGGGTTTGCTGGTGCGTGGGCTGGCCCGCGTGGCACGGCAGATGGGCGTGCGCATTTACGAAAACACGCCGATGTGCACGCTCAAGCCCGCCGACCAGCCGCTGGTGCTGACCGAACAGGGCAGCGTGACGGCCGGGCAGGTGGTGCTGGCACTCAACGCGTGGATGGCGACGCAGTTCAGCCAGTTTGCGCGCAGCATCGCCGTGGTCTCCAGCGACATGATCATTACCGAGCCGCGCCCCGGCCTGCTGGCGCGCACCGGGCTGGCCCATGGCACCAGCGTGCTGGATTCGCGCACCTTTGTTTACTACTACCGCAGCACCCCGGACGGCCGCATCATGCTGGGCAAAGGCGGCAATACCTTTGCCTGGGGCGGCAAGATCCTGCCCGGATTTGATCAGCTCGGCCTATGCCAGCCCTTTGCAGGATGCCTTGCACGACTTCTTTCCGGCCTGGCGTGAAGTGCCGATTGCGGCGTCGTGGAATGGACCATCGGATCGCTCGGTCACCGGGCTGCCGTTTTTTGGACGGCTCGACGAACACCCGCGCATCTTTTATGGCTTTGGTTATTCCGGCAACGGCGTGGCGCCGAGCTATATGGGCGGGCAAATTCTGGCCTCGCTGGTGCTGGGGCTGGATAACGACTGGACGCGCAGCGGCTGGTGCGCGGGCCGCGCGGCAAGTTTCCGCCTGAGCCGATCCGCTACGCGGGTTCGCTGCTGGTGCGCGACGCCATCCGGCGCAAGGAATTTGCCGAAGATATCGGCCATGCCCCCAGCCAGCTCGATTGCTGGCTGGCGCGGCTGGCCAATGCGGCGGGCAAGTCGGACAAGCGCGGCGCTTGATCGAGCCAGCTCTCATAGGGTGGGTCAAGACCCACCATTCAAAGCCGCGGATTGGTGCGGCAATGGTTGGCGGTAGTGAGTTCCAAGCCAGGTTGGCCAACCCGAGCGTCAATCAGACTAGCTTTTGGGTTCGGATCTGCGGCTTTGTATGGTGGGTCTCGACCCACCCTATGGGGGCTGGATTGATTTTGTGCGGCCGGGCCTGGTCAGCCGTCGGCGGTTATTTTGAGTATCAGCTCGCGCAAAATCTGCTCGGCGCTGTCATTGGGTACCTGGCAAGTACCGGCCGCTTCGTGACCGCCGCCGCCGTAATCCAGCATCAGCTCGCCTATCCGGGTGGCCGAACTGCGGTTGATGATGGACTTGCCGGTGGCAAACACCGTGTTCTGTTGCCGCACGCCCCACAACACGTGGATCGAGATATTGCACTGTGGAAACAGGGCATACACCGTAAAGCGATTGGTCACGTAGATCGTTTCTTCATTGCGTAAATCAAGCACCAGCAAATTGTCGTAAACCCGCGCGCAACGCTGGATTTGCTCCAGCGCCAGCGGGCTATGTTGCTGGTACACCGCAACGCGTTCCTGCACATCGGGCAAGGCCAGAATGTCTTCGATGCTGTGGTCGCGGCAATAGCTGATCAAGTCCATCATCAGCGCGTAATTCGAAATGCGAAAGCTGCGGATGCGACCAAGACCCGTGCGTGCATCCATCAAGAAGTTGAGCAAAACCCAACCCTGCGGCTGCAGGATTTCTTCGCGGGTAAATTCGCCGGAATCGGCCTTGTCAACGGCGCGCAGCATCTCGCTGCTGATATGCGGAAACGCCTCGGCGCCGCCGTAATAGTCATACACCACGCGTGCCGCCGACGGCGCTTCGGGGTCGATGATGTGATTCGGGCGTGCGCCCTGGTTACGCACGGTCTCGGACTGGTGATGATCAAACACCAGATGCGCGTCGGCCACATAGGCAGGTTGGTGGTGATGTCGCTGGAATTGATATCGACGCGACCATCCTGCATGTCTTTGGGATGGACAAACAGGATGTCGTCGATCAGGTCGAGTTCCTTCAGCAACACGGCCGAAACCAGGCCATCAAAGTCGCTGCGCGTCACCAAACGATAGCGGCGGGGCGGCATGACTAGCTCCTTTACGCCAGTGTGGGGCCGCGCCGGCTGGCGAGGCACTCCACAATATAGACGCTATGACGCCGCCCGCAGCCTTAAGGTTTCTTGCCGATGATGGTGGTGGCAGTGGCCACCAGACTGGCTACATCACCCGCATTCGCGGGCAGCAAGATGGTGTTGCCTTGCTTGGCGATATTGGCAAAGGCGGCGATATATTGTTCGGCCACTTTGAGGTTCATCGCCTCCAGACCGCCCGGCGCGCGTACCGCATCCCCGACCGCGCGTACCG
>BBFD01000154.1 GCA_001313065.1 Silvimonas sp. JCM 19000 | reverse complement strand
TAATGTCTGCTGTTTGCCAGGCTTGCTGCCTCGTTGCTGCGCAACATCGGGTGGGCGTGGTGGCGACGGGTAACAATGAATATCTGTGCCGCCTGCTTAACGCTTCCATCCCGCACGGCCACCGCCGTCTGATTTGTCACCGTTCCCGCCACGAACCACCAACCTCTCATAGGGTGGGTCAAGACCCACCACCCAAAGCCACCAGCAAGAACGATCACTCCAATCAGTCGCCAATTCACTACCGCTCAAACCCGAAGGTCTTGTCCTCGCTGGCGCACATTTCCCGATTACGCCATGCCCGTCATCCTTGCCGCCTTCCGGATCGCACTTGATCACCTCGGTGGCATAACTAAAATGTGCGTTGTCCCCGCAAGCGAGGACAAGACCCTTCGGGTAACGCACCCTACGTGTACAGGCCGTGGTGGACGCGTTGCGTGTTTTGCTAGCGGCTTTGGGTGGTGGGTCTTGACCCACCCTATGAGAGGTTGGCGGTTCGTGAAGGCTACGGTGACAAATTAGACGGCGGTGGCCGTGCGGGATGGGAGCGAAGCAAGCGGTGCCGATGTTCACTGTCACCCGTCGCCCCCACGCCCACCCGATGTTGCGCAGCAACGAGGCAGCACGCCTAGCACACAGCAGCCATTACCTGTCGAGGGAGGGGAAGGAGACCGGCTTTATGGGCTCCGTCCGACCGAAGTTCCGCGGAGCGGCAGCTGAGAAATGGAAGTCCCAGACGGTCCGTTTCGGTTTTTTTTGACTTAGGGGCCCTGGCGAGTGGCGGAGCCGCGAGTGGGGTCGCCTTTCTTTTTGGTTACTTCTTCTTTGGCGAAGCAAAGAAAAGTGACGTGCTCCCGGGCACCCCCGGGTATCTAAAATGCGCCGCAGGCTCAGCGGTTAAGGGTTTGTTCAGCGCAAGCTGAACATCAAAACACCCGCCGCTGGCCAAACACCTACCATCCAGCCCCAAAAAAAATCCCCCCCCTATAGCACCTCATACCCCGCCAACCGCTTCTCCACCGTCGAAAAAAAATGCCACCGCGGATAATCCGGCAAACCATGTTCAAACGGCGGCGGCATTTCGCCCAGGATCAGCGGCGCAAAATAAGCGCGCCCCGTGGTCGATAGATGCATGCCGTCATCGCTCAAATACGTCGACGGCACCGCGCGTTCCTTGTTGGCCACGCGCTTGAGCGGTACCGCATCCACATGCCAGCGATAGGCTGATCCGCCTCGCGCACAATCGCGGGCATCACGCTGCGTTGCCCGGCAATGGCAAAATCCACCGCTGCTCCCCCACCGCAATCGCCTGCTCCAGATCGTTGCCTGACACCAGATGCCGGGCCGAGCGCTGCATATAGTCGGCCACCGCCCAATGACATTTATGCCCCAACTCGGATTTGACCAGGTTGGCCAGCAGCGGCGCCACGCCGCCCAGTTGCACATGTCCAAAAGGATCGGCGCCGCCGGTTTCGGCCAGCAAGACGCCCGAGGTATCGCGGATGCCCTCGGCCGCCACCACCACGCACGAGCCATATTGCGCAATCGATTCCCGCACCGCGCGCAAAAAACCGCCCGGTTCAAACGGGACTTCCGGCAACAGGATCACATGCGGCGCTTCGCCGGGCACACGTGCGGCCAGGCCAGTGGATGCGGCAAGCCAGCCGGTGTGGCGGCCCATTACTTCAAGCACAAATACCTTGGTGGAGGAGGATGACATCGAAGCCAGATCCAGCCCGCACTCGCGTACCGTGGTGGCCAGATATTTGGCGGCCGAGCCAAAACCGGGGGCGCAGTCGGTCTGCGGCAGGTCGTTGTCTATGGTTTTGGGGATGTGTACTGCGGCCAGGTCGATGCCGGTGTATTGCGCATATTCGGCCACCTTCAGACAGGTATCCGCCGAGTCACCGCCGCCGTTATAAAAAAAAGTAGCCGATGTCCCATGCCGCAAACAACTCGAACAAGCGCTTGAGTTCGCTGCCGTGCTTGAGCTTGTGGCGACAAGAACCAAAGGCGCCACCGGGGGTATGCCGCAGCGCCACCAACTGGCTGTCGGGCACGCTGGCCAGGTCAATCAGTTCTTCCCGCAAGGCCCCCAGAATGCCGTCCTTGGCCACGTATAACTTGCCGATCTGTTGCGGGTGACGTCGGGCGGCCGAGATCAGCCCCCATGCGGAAGCGTTGATCACCGGCGTTACCCCACCGGATTGGGCATACAACGCGTTTCTGGGCACGATCGGACTCCTGCGGCACTGACTGGACGATCAGCCATTCTTGCGCGCCGCAGCATGCGGCTGCATCGGGAGTTTCCGCACGGCGGATGTCCCTGATGGCAGCGTTTGCGCCTTGTGCCCTGGCGCGCGCCAATACGGCGCGGACGCACCATGGCGTCATCCAGTGTGGTGCACATCCAGCCCGGCGGCCGTGCCGTAAAGCCGCTATAACTCAAGCGTTCGCACTTGCCGCAGGCTGGCATGAGGATTGCAGGACCATCCGGGTCACTCAAGCGGCCGCAGTCAGCCCATGATCAATCGCTGCATGACCGAGGTTGCTGCCCATGCATCAGATCGACCTTCCGCTATCCGCTGGCTACGACGAAATGCTCGATGCCGCCCAGTCGGTGCGCCCGCATTATCGTGAGTTTTTTGATTGGCTCAACGCCCAGACGCCCGCCATGCTGGCGCAGCGGCGCCGCGAGGCGGAATTGCTGTTTCATCGCGTCGGCATCACGTTTTCGGTGCATGGCGATGAAAGCGGCAACGAGCGGCTGATTCCGTTCGACACCATCCCGCGCATTATTCCGGCCAACGAATGGGCGCATCTTGAGGCGGGGCTGCGCCAACGGGTGCAGGCGCTCAATCTGTTTCTGCACGATATCTATCACGACCAGAACATCCTCAAAGCCAAAAAAAATTCCGGCCGATCAGGTGCTGGTGAATGCGCAGTTTCATGCTGCGATGTGCGGTATTGATTTGCCGCATCAGATTTACGCGCATATCGCCGGCATCGACGTCATCCGGCATTCCGACGGCGAGTATTACGTGCTGGAAGACAATCTGCGTGTGCCCTCCGGCGTGTCTTATATGCTGGAAAACCGCAAGATGATGATGCGATTGTTCCCTGAGCTGTTTGGCCGGCATGCGGTGGCGCCGGTCGAACATTATCCGTCGGTGCTGCTGTCAACGCTGCGGCAATCGTCGCTGGAAGACAATCCCACCGTGGTGGTCATGACCCCGGGCCATTTCAACAGTGCTTACTTTGAGCACGCGTTCCTGGCGCAGCAAATGGGCGTCGAGCTGGTGGAAGGCCGCGATTTGTTCGTCAAGGATCTGCGCGTGTATATGCGCACCACCGCTGGCCCCAAGCAGGTGGATGTGATCTACCGGCGGCTGGACGATGTGTTTCTTGATCCGCTGGTTTTCCGTGCCGATTCAATGCTGGGCGTGCCGGGTTTGCTGGCGGCCTATCGCGCGGGCGGCGTGGTACTGGCCAATGCCATCGGCACCGGGGTGGCGGATGACAAATCGATTTATCCCTATGTGCCGGACATGATCCGCTTCTATCTGGACGAAGAACCCTGCTGCGCAACGTGCCCACCTGGCAATGCCGGCATCAGGACGAACTAGGCCATGTACTGACGCACCTGGATGAACTGGTGGTGAAGGAAGTGCACGGCGCGGGCGGCTACGGTATGTTGATCGGCCCCAAAGCCAGCCGCGCCGAGATCGAGGATTTCCGCGAGCGGCTCAAGGCCAATCCGAGCAATTACATCGCGCAACCCACGCTATCGCTATCTACCTGCCCTACCTTTGTGGACGAAGGCATCGCGCCACGCCATCTGGATTTGCGCCCGTTTGTGCTCACCGGCAATACCGTGCGCATCGTGCCCGGCGGACTGGCGCGGGTGGCTTTGCAAAAGGGGTCGCTGGTGGTGAATTCGTCGCAAGGCGGCGGCACCAAAGACGCCTGGATCCTGGAAGCCTGAACGGAGATCACTGCCATGATGTTAAGCCGCACTGCCGATCATCTGTTCTGGATGTCGCGCTACCTGGAGCGTGCCGAAAACCTGGCGCGTTTGCTCGACGTGAGTCTGTCATTGGCGCTCTTGCCGCAAGCCAAAGGCGCGCGCGCCGAAATGCGCGCGCCGCTGGTCATTACCGAAACGCTGGAGCGCTTTAATCAACGCTATTCCGCCATCACGCCCGAAGCGCTGTTGCAGTTTATGGCGCTCGATCGCGAAAACCCGGCCAGCATTCTGTGCTGCCTGCGCCATGCACGGGAGAACGCCCATGCCGTGCGCGGCAAGATCACCGCGGAAATGTGGGAGAACATCAATGCCACCTGGCTGGAAGCCCGCCAGCTCGAAGCGAACGGTATCGGCAACGTGGCGGATTTTTTTTGATTGGGTAAAGGCGCGCTCACATGTGTTTCGTGGCATTGCCTATGGCACGATTTTGCGCGGCGACGCGTACAGCTTTATCCGGTTGGGCACTTTTATCGAGCGCGCCGACAACACCGCGCGTTTGCTCGACGTCAAAGCCAGCTTGCTGACCGACGCGGCCACCGAAGACAAAGCACAGGATTACTACGCCTGGGCCGCTTTGCTGCGCGCCTTGTCGGCCTATGAAGCTTATCTGGAGGTCTATCGCGAAGGTCCGGCCATGGAATCAGTGGCCGAATTGTTGATTTTGTCGCCGCGCCTGCCGCGTTCTTTGTGCGCTTGCCTCGATGCCATCTGCAAGATTCTCGATCAGATCGAGGGCGACAACGGCCGCCTGGCGCAACGCGATGCGCACAAATTGCTGAACACCCTTAAATACACGCGCGCGGAAGAAATCATGGCCAGTGGGCTGCACGAATATCTGAGCCAATGTCTGGCGCAGATCAATGCGTTGGGCGGCACCATCGACCACGCCTATCTACGGGTGGCCTGAGCATGCATCTGGAAATCAAACACGAAACGGTTTACCGCTACGACACCCCGCCCGCCTACAGCGTGCAATTGTTGCGCCTGACGCCGCGTGCGGATCCCGGCCAGGCCGTGGTCAACTGGCATCTGGATGTACCGGGGCCCACCCAGTCCACCATCGACACCTTTGGCAACCGCGAGCACGTGCTGACGCTGGAAGAGGCCACCACCGAAATCCGTATCGTGGCGCATGGCATTATCGAAACGCGCCCGGCCAATCCGCCGCATAACGCACTGCCGCCCATGGTGTTTCGCAAAGTCACCCCGCTGACCGAACCGGACGAAGCGATCAAGGCCTTCGCGGGCAAATATCGCAAACTGGTGGCGCGGCATGGCCGGCACGGGCTGATGGATATGATGGCCGACTTGCTCGACCATATGCCGTATACGCCGGGCGAAACCGACGTCACGACTTCGGCGCGCGATGCTTTCCGGCTAAGCCGCGGCGTGTGCCAGGACCATAGTCATGTGTTTCTGGCGTTATGCCGTTTTCTCGAAATTCCGGCGCGCTATGTGAGCGGCTATCTCTACACCGAAAACGATCACCACGTGGCCAGCCACGCGTGGGTGGATGCCTTTACCGACGAGCTATGGCATGGCTTTGATACCAGCAACGGCTGCACGCCTGACGAACGCTATGTGCGGCTGGCGATCGGCCTCGATTATCTGGACGCCTGCCCGATCCGCGGTCTGCGCCGCGGCGGCGGCGACGAGATCATGGAAAGCCACACCCGCGTGCGCCACGCCATCGAACGCGAATCGGCGCAACAACAAAATCAGCAATGACACACTGATTGCGGCACGGCAGGCAGCCACGCAATTCGTTGGTTACAATTCAGGACATCCAGACCAGTTTGCGGGTGTACCGATCAATGACGTATTGCGTGGCCATGGCCCTGAAAGACGGGCTGATTTTTTTGCCTCAGACTCGCGCACCAACGCGGGCGTGGACCATATCGCCACGTTTCGCAAAATGCATATTTTCGAGATGCCCGGCGAACGCCTGATTGTGCTGCTGACCGCAGGCAATCTGGCCACCACGCAAAGCGTGATCAGCTTGCTGGAACAACGCTCGCGTACCGAACTGCACAATTTGCTGAACGTGCACACCATGTACGACGCGGCCCTGCTGGTCAGCGAAACCATTCGCGAAGTCATCACGCGCGACGGCCGCGATGAGGCCATCACCCATGGTATCGATCTGACCGGTTCTTTCATCATGGGCGGGCAGATTCGCGGCGAAAAAACCGCGCCTGTTCAATATCTATCCGCAGGCCAACTTTATTGAATCGACGCTGGATACACCGTATTTCCAGATCGGCGAATCCAAATACGGCAAGCCCATCATCGACGCGTGGTGCAGTGGCAAACTCCGCTGGCCGAGGCACTTAAATGCACGCTGATTTCGTTTGATTCGACCATCCGCAGCAATTTGTCGGTGGGCTTGCCAATCGATCTGTTGCGCTACCAGGCCGACAGCTTTGCCCCCACCCAGCCCTACCGCATTGAAGAAACCAACGTCTATTTCAACCGCATTCGCGAATCCTGGGGCCAGGGTTTGCGCAATGTGTTCAGCCAGATTGCCAATGCCGACTGGTTCGACAAATTGTGAGTTTCTGAGAAAACAAAAAATTCAGATTTATCCTGGATGCGGCGCCTGCCCGGCGGGGCAGAATCGCGGTCATTGCACAGCCAATCACGACGCGCAGCAGCCCGCTGTGATCGGTGCAAAGCACTTCTGGCCACCCCGGTGTGGCTGAAATCTGCCGCACAAGGATTGCACCATGCCGTACCACGCCCACGAACTACCCGGACGCAACCCCACCAGGCCCAGGTACATCAAACCGCGTACCCCGCGCAGTCCGCGTATGGATGCGGCCGAACTACGGCTGAACCATCTGGATCGCAATGTGGATGAACTCAAAACCGACGTGACGGTTTTGCGTGCCGACGTTGCCACGTTAAAGACTGATGTTTCAACGCTGAAAACCGATGTTTCCACACTAAAAAAACCGACGTATCGGGGCTGAAGCTTGATGTTTCAACGCTGAAAGCGGATGTCTCCACATTGAAAACCGATGTCTCCGCGTTGAAAACCGATGTTTCCGCGTTGCAGATAGACGTGTCCACGCTAAAAGCGGATGTCTCCAGGCTGAAATTTGACGTTTCCACCCTGCAAATCGATGTCACCGCACTGAAATCTGATGTCTCGGCCCTCAAAACCGACGTTGCCGGCCTCAAGGTGGACATATCCGGCATGCGTGCCGAGATAGCAGGCATCAAAGAGAACTACGCCACCAAGGCCGATCTACTCTCGCTGAAATCCAGCCTGGTGATATGGGTAGTCAGCACCATGCTGGTGGGCCAGGTGATACAGCCGGTGATCAAGCAGTTGGGCGGATAAGCGGGCAGCGGCTGGCGCATAAAAAAAAGGGAAGGCCCTGCGGCCTTCCCCTGGTGTTAGCGCATTGGGGGCCTTGCCCCGCATCGCTTATTCGTCGTTCTTCTTCAATTCTTCGACCAGTGCCACATATTGCGTCATGGCGTCGTCGTTGCTGGTGCCTTTGAGCTTGGCCCATGCGTCGTATTTGGCCTGAGCCACAAAGTTGATGGCCGACGGGCGATCACCGCTCACATCACCATCGGTGGATTGCTTGTACAGCGCGTACAGCTTGAGCTTGGTTTGCACATCCGGTGCGTCATTCAGTTGCACCACTTCTTCTTGCGCAGTTTTGAACTGCTCGGCCAGCGTCGACATCGAGAGAGTCTCCATCAAACAGTCGTTTTAATTTGCCCGGCTGAGTATAGCGCCGCCCCTGCAGGCAAACCACTTTCAAACTGACAGGCGTGGGAAAACCCCTAGTCGGGCCCAATCCGCCTTAATACGCGCCGTGTCCGCCCGTTACGCTGCGGATGGTCTTGCAGATAATGGCGATGTCGTACCACAGGTTCCAGTTCTTGACATACCAGGCATCCAGCGCCACGCGTTCATCGTAGGTGGTGTCGTTGCGGCCAGAGACTTGCCACAAGCCGGTCAGGCCCGGCCGCGATTCCAGATAAAAAATCCACCGATCGCCATAGCGTTCCAGCTCGGCTTCGATAATCGGGCGCGGGCCGACCAGGCTCATTTCGCCTTTGAGCACGTTCCACAATTGCGGAATTTCATCGAGGCTGGTGCGGCGCAGAAACTGGCCGATGGGCGTAATACGCGGATCATTCTTGAGTTTGAAATCACGATCCCACTCGGCGCGCGCAGCCGCATCGCTGGCCAATAAATGCGCCAGGACGTCCTGGCTGTTATGCACCATGGTGCGGAACTTCCAGCATTTGAATGGCTTGCCATTCATGCCGATACGGACATGCCCAAAGAACACGGCGCCCGGCCCGCCCTGGCGTTTGATTTGCCACATCGCATAGACAAACAGCGGCGACAACAGCAGCAGTCCGACCGCCGCACCACACAGATCAAACATGCGCTTCATCAGCATCAGCGAGCGCACGGTCAGATTATTGGTCACGCGCAGCAACAGCACTTCGTGGCTGAAAAAGTGATACGGCACCACGCCAAACAAGGGCAGTCCAGCAATAGGCGGAATCACATGGATGTCTTTGTAGCGCAAGGACAATTGCTCGACCTGACGCGACAAGGCTTTGAGCTCTTCTTCATCCACCGCCACCACCACATGCGGCCGCTGGTTGGCATCCAGCCACGGCACCAGCCCGTCCGGCTGCAGCGCTATCACCGGCAGGATGTTGTCGTTGACCACAATTTGCGCCGGGGCGGACTGGCTGACGGCAAGGAAGGCTTCGATCTGAAAGCCCAGCAAGCGCTCGCTTTTCATGGCCCGATACGCCGCGATGGCGTTTTCGCCCGTGCCCACGATGACAGTGGCATTTGCCAGACGCCAATCTGCAGCAACCACGATTTGGTATACGAGCGCACCCACGGCAGCAGCACCAAAGCCACACCCCAGGACACTGGAAACAGAAAGCGCGACACGGTGAATTTGCCCAGTAGCACCAACATGCCGTTAAGCAAACCGGCCAGCAACAAGGCACGCAGGATATCGAGCAACTCATCCCAGAACGGCAGGCGCAGGCTGTAATGACCGCGCCACCAGAAATTGCTTACCGTAATCAGCGCCAGCAGCAAAAAAAACGCCATGCCTTGCTGCTTGCCTTCCCATGCCCACCACAGATCGAAGCTGGCGCTGATGCGCTGATAGCGGAACGCCCATAGCAGCAACAAGGCAATGCCAAACGACACGGCCAACGCGGCAAAATCGGCCAGCGCCAGCAAGGGCTTGGCGCGTTCCGGGCCACGATACTTGAGGATCTGTTCACGCACGCTTAATGCGCTCCCGCGTGAGGAAGGGATTGGGGGTCATGCACTTTGGGTTCCACCACAACGCCATAGGCGCCATAAAGCGATGCCATCATGACATCGAGAGAATAATGCGTCGCCACAAACTGGCGGGCATGCGCGCCCAGGGTTTTGCGGGCATGCACATCGGCAGCCAGCAGCGCCAGGCGGGCGGTGAAGTCTGCCGCGGTCTGTGCCAGATAGCCATTGAGGCCATCCCGCACCAGATCGCGATTGCCGATTACATCGGTGGCCACCACCGGCAAACCCGCGGCCATCGCTCCAGCACCGCCACCGGCATGCTTCCCAGCGTGAGGTCTGGATATAG
>BBFD01000153.1 GCA_001313065.1 Silvimonas sp. JCM 19000 | reverse complement strand
CGCGTCCGGCACGTCGGCTTCGGTGGCCAGGCGGCCGGGAGCCAGCCGTGCCAGCCCGGACGTAACCAGCAGCGGCTTTTGTGTACCCAGCAGCGCACTGCCGAGCGCTTCGATGGCGCTGCGATCCTGTTCGACGTTCTGCAAAAAACGCGAGAAATCGTGATTAAACGCGGTGTGGATCACGGCATCGGCCGCGCTGGCACCTTGGCGCAGCAGGTCGAGTTCATCCAGTGTGCCGCGCAAGACCTGGGCGCCTTGTGCGCTCAATGCGGCGGCTTTGTCGGCATCGCGTGCCAGGCCAGTGACTTGATGGCCAGCTTGCAGCAAATCTGCGACGACGGTGTGGCCGACCCAGCCAGTGGCGCCGGTGACAAATACATGCATGGGATTACTCCGTGTGGGGTGATTTTAAAAAGTCAGCCTTAGCCAAGGCGGATGGAGAGTTCGACATCATCGCCAAAGGGCATCGACAGATAACCGGCGTCACGATTACGCACATGCGCCAGGTATTCAGGGCTGTAATCCGCGTCGTCGGCAATGATCAAAGCGCCCGGCCGCAGGCGGCTTTCCAGCAAGGCCAGCACTTCGGGATACAAGGCTTTGGCGCCATCGAGCAGCAGCAAATCGATCTGGCCGGCAGATCGGCAGCCAGTGTTTGCAGGGCATCGCCCACGCGAATTTCGACCAGATCGGCCAGGCCCGCAGCGTTGATATGCGCCTGGGCTTGTGCCACTTTGGAGGGCTCGAATTCGGTGGTGATCAGGCGGCCGCCACCGTTGTCGCGTATTGCGGCTGCCAGATGCAACGTCGAAATGCCCAGCGAGGTGCCAAATTCAACAATCGACTGCGCACGGCTGTGGCGCGCCAGCATGTACAGCAACTGGCCGGTCTCTCGCGATACTGCCAGCGGCACGTCTTTCAGCCGCGCATAGAAATCGGTGTATTCAGTTTTGCTGCGCATCAGCCGCGCCAGCAGCTCATCGCTGATGCCAGCAATCGCCATATTCATGGCCATACCGCTGGCATCGGCTTGTTGAAACAGCTTGGCGAGCAAAGGCGCAACCGGGGCGCTAAGCAAGGTATTCATCGAAAGCTCCAAGGGGTAATTGAGTGACTCGATACGGTGATTTAGAATACGACGAATTATTCGCGTTTTACTATTCGCATTCCCGGACCCCATGACAGCCCGCAAAAAACACCGCCTTAAGCTCAAGAAAACAGCCACAACAGGCGCGCTCGACCGAACTGGTCGCCACCATATTGACGGCTGCTATTCAGGTTCTGGCGCGCGAAGGCGCCACCCGATTTACCACGGCGCGGGTGGCGGAGAAGGCTGGCGTCAGCGTTGGTCGGTGTATCAATACTTTCCCAACAAGGCCGCCATCCTGTTCCGTCTGCAGCAGGACGAGTGGGAACAGACCACCGCCATGCTGCGCGCGATATTGCAGAATCCGGCCGAAGCGCCGCTGCAACGCGTCCGCACCCTGGTGCATGCGTTTCTCAAATCCGAGTGTGATGAAGCAGAGATGCGGGTGGCGCTCAGCGACAGTGCGCCGCTTTATCGTGACGCGCCGGAGACCGAAGCGGTGCGCGCGGCCGGGGACGACATCGTGGCGCGCTACATGCAGGAATTATTGCCCCAGGCCGACGCGGCCCACCGCGCCCTGGCCGGCGATCTGATCAATAGCACCTTGAGCGCAGTGGGCAAGGAATTTTCCAGCCGCCCGCGCAGCGCCGCGGAAATCGTTAGCTATGCCGATGCGATGGCGGACATGTTTATCGCCTATTTGCAGCAACTGGGGGCGGCAGCGCCGGCAGCTCCGGCGTTTGAGCGGGTAGGCTGGCAGGCCATAACACGTGTCGTTGGCGCTGTGGATGGCGGCGGCGGCATCGCCGATCACCGGCTCAAGATCGCTTCGCGCGCAATCCGCATCGAGTTAAACCCGGCCGGGAACGCCAGCGCTACGGCGTTGGCAAGATCGGCGGCGTCCAGGCCCCGCACCGGCGATTTGCCGCCCAATTCCTGCGGCACCTGTTTGAGCGTGCCGGCGGCACTACTCATCAAAAGGCTGCACAAGCAGCCTTTTTTTTGATGAGGGTGGTGGCGTCCGGCTTGCGAGCCAGGCACTCACTATTTTTTTGCGACAAAATCCATTTAACCAAGGTCTTCAAATCCGCATCGGCCACTTGCGGGTTCGGCGGCATCGGCATGGTGCCAAAGCTGCCCGAGCCGCCGTTTTTTAATTTTCTGTATCAGCATTGCTTCCGCCTTCTTCTGGCCTTTGTATTTGGCGGCAACTTCTTTGTACGACGGCCCGACGATTTTTTGATCGACGCCATGACAGGCCAGGCAATTATTCTGCTGCGCCAGTTCCAGCGGCGTGGCGGCATAGCCGGCGCTGGCGCAAATCCAGGCGCCAGCAGCGATTACAGCAAGTGCGGTTGTCTTCATTGTTGGTTTTCCTCTTACGCTTATAAATGGATGCATCCCGCAGGATGCACCCGGTCCAGCAACTGGATTTATTGCTTGGCATTCTCGAACAGGAAATCGAGCACCAGCTTTTGCTCGTCCTTATTCAGGCCCGCACGCGGAACATGCTTTGGGTAATGCCCAACCATTGCTTTTGATTGAATTGCGCCGGATCTCGCGGGCCATGGCAGACGGTGCAACGTTGATAGAAGATTTTTTTCGCCCGGCGACAAATCAGCCATTGCCTTCTGCCGCAATGCCCAGGCGCGTTCCAGGCCATAAAACTTTGGATCGAATTTGACCTTTTTTGCGCACAATCGGTGGCGGTTCAAACGCACGGGTCGGGCCGTCCGGATCCACACATTTGCGGATTGATGCCAGGCAGGTATCGGCCACAGTCGCCTGGCTCAGCCCACTGGCTGCGCGGCTGGTGGTGATGAAGTTGATCTGGCCGTTATTGCAGCGGCCTTTGCTATCCAGTTGTGGCCATGCGCCTTCCTGCAGACTGACCACGCCCGGCATGATCTTGTCGGACAGCACGGCGCCCACCACCACCGTGCCACGCTCGTTGTACAACTCGACGATGTCGCCGTGCTCAATGCCGCGTGCTTTGGCATCTTCGCGATTCATCACCAATGGCTCGCGCCCTTGCACCTTGTACAGCGCACGCAGCGGCGCGGCGTTGTCCATCTGCGAATGCAGGCGGTAGAACGGATGCGGGCTGACCACATGCACCTGGCCCGGTTTGGCATTGCCGAGATACTCGGCCGGTTCCAGGAATTTGGGCATCGGCGGGCAATCGGCCAGACCCATTTTCTCGATGGTGGAGGAATACATCTCCACTTTGCCTGACGGCGTGTGCAGCGGGTGTTTGTCGGGATCGGTGCGGAAATCGCCATGCCGTACCCAGCGTTGTGCCTCGGGCGGCACCTTGATCATGGCCACGCCATCGGCCCAGAATTTCTCGAATGAAGTGGTGGCGGCGGCCGAACTGCCGCGTAGGCCGCCTTGATATAGTCCATCTGGGTTTTGCCTTCGGTGAAGCCGACTTCGACACCACACAAGGCAGCCAGACGCCGGAAGATTTCAAAGTCATCCAGCGTATCGCCTACTGGCTCGATTACCTTTTTTTCATCGCGAAAATCTTGTCGATGCTATAGGTGCCGCCCGAAGAAATATCGTTGCGTTCCAGCGGCGTGGTCGAAGGCAAAACAATATCGGCATAGCGCGCCGAGGCGCACCACCAGCAATCCTGCACCACGATGGTATCCACCACCGGCAATGCTTGATCAGCTCGTTCTGGTTCTGCTGATGCGACATAAAGTTATTGCCGGCATTAAAGATCATTTTGGTGAGCGGATAGGTGTAATGGCTGCCGTTATAGGTAAACGCCTTGCCGGGATTGTTCAGCATTTCGGTCAGGCGCGAGGCCGGGCAGATTTTCTTGACCCCATTGCGCCCTTGCGACACGCCCAGAGGCCCGGTGCCGCCCGATTGCGCAGTACCACCACCGCCGTAATGCCAGCTGAAACCCACGCCCTGCCCGGCCAGACCGATGCTGCCCAACATGCATGCAAAATTAACGATGGCCCAATACGGCATCTCACCGTGATGGGCGCGCTGAATCGACCATGAACCGGCGAATTGCGTGCGCTTGCTGGCAAACAACATCGCCATTTCGCGGATTTTGGCGGCCGGAATGCCGGTGATTTTCTCAGCCCATTCCGGCGTTTTGGGTGGCGAGCCGTCCGGGTCTTTGCCGACCAGATAAGCCAGGAAGCGATCAAAGCCAACCGTATATTTGTCGATAAAGGCCTTGTTGTATTTGCCGGTGATATACAACTCGCGGCTCATGGCCAGGAACAAGGCGGTATCGGTATTGGGAATGATGCGGACCCACTCCGAACCCATCTTGTCATCGGTGGTGGTGACCTGGGGATTGATCGAGATAAATTTGACCCCGGCTTTTTTTTGATCTCGTCCCAATGATCAAACATCTCGTGATCGGCCGTGGTGTATTCCACCCGATTGTTCTTGTTGGGATCGCACCCGACAAAGACAAATACCTCGGTCTGGTCACGTACTTGCTGCCATGCGGTTTGCGCTGAATAGACCTCCATATCGCCGATGATATAAGGCATCACAATCTGCGCTGCGCCGCCGGAATAGTCGCCCGTGGTAATGGAACAGCCACCCAGCAGATTAAAGAAGCGGCCCTGCAATACATTGGCGCGGAATATGCCGCCATGTGACCAACCGTCATACGAGGTACTGAATACCGCCTCATTGCCGTGTTTTTTTCTATGGTGTCGAGGATGGCTTTGGCGGTCAGACCCAGCGCGACGTCCCACGACACCTGCACAAATTCATCCTTACCGCGCAGTTCGGGTTTGCGATTGCCGCTGATGCCTTCCAGATAGGATTTGCGCACCATGGGGCCGGCGATACGGCTCTTGTCATAGGTGCGGGCCAGAATGCCCAGGGTAAGCATTTCGGTCGGGCGCGCATCAAACCGTGTGGGCGCGATCTTTTCGATATGGCCGTTTTTTGACGGTGGCGACAAAGGGGCCGTAGTGCGTCGCGTGCATGACGGTGCCGGTGAAATTGGCCATGCTGTTATCGAGTTTGCCACCCAGTGCCTTGGCCAGTGCACTGGATACCGGACCGAGGCTGAAGGCGCCGGCCGCCCCCGTTGCCCCCGCTACAGTCAAAAAAACTGCCTTCTGGAAAACGCCATGCTAGAGCCCCTTCTACGTGGTGAAGGGTTCCGAATATCCGCGTGGGTTATGGGGACGATGTTGATTTGCCACAAGTGCAAGGCCGCTTTGCGAATCTTCTCAATGCGCAAACGTACGCAGCGGGGCGCCGTTCTTGCCGCAGCCGTAAACGCCGTCAGCCCGTCGCCAACGCCAGATAGGCCCTGACCGCATTGCCTGGCTCAAGCACCCGGCTGATCATCACCAGATTGGCGCTCAATTCCACCCGGCGCAGCGGCCGATAAACCAGGCCCGGAATACCTACCTGCTGCAGCGGTGCAGGCACCAGCGCCAGCCCCAAACCCGCCGCCGCGTGCGCCAATACCGCCAACGTGCTGCTCAAGCGCTGCGCCACATTCAGCCGCGGCCCCAGGCGCTGGCTGAGCAAGTCGTACAGCGGCTCATGCGCGTCGTGGGCGTCGTACAGAATCAGGGCCTGATCGCCAAGTTGCTCCAGGGTAATTTCTGTTTGCGCGGCCAGAGCGTGATCGCTCGGCAAGGCCAGCATGATCGGCCATAGTCCAATGTGCCGTAGCGCAATGCCGGCGCTGCTGGTTTTGGGATGATCAGGCGTGTAACCAATATCAATCTGCCCGCCAGGATAGCCTCGACTTGCTGTTGCGGCCCAACCTCTTGTATGACCAGGTCGGCATCTGGATAGCGCCGGTGAAACGCCCGCAGATGTGCGGTGAGCATGCCGCTGAAAATGGCATTCCCGGCAAACCCGACGCGCACCCGGCCGGTTTCGCCACGTAGTGCGCGCGCCACCGTCTGGCGTGTGTGCTCAAGCTGCGCCAGGGTGCGCTGTGCCTCGGCCTGCAGCAAGGTCCCGGCCTCGGTCAGCTCCACCCGGCGGCTGGTCCGGATAAACAACGGCCCGCCCAGTTCGGCCTCGAGCGCTTTGATCTGCATGCTCAAGGCGGGCTGGACGATATGCAGCCGCTCGGCGGCGCGACCAAAGTGTCCTGCTTCAGCCACAGCTAAAAAAGTAACGTAAGTGACGGATATCCATAAGCGGGTACTGATCAGGTTATCTGATGAATTGGTCAAATCAATCTATTGGAGTTTAACTGCGAGCGGCGCCAGACTGGCTGCCTGTTAGATCAAACGGAGCAAAATCTTATGCAGAATCAACTGGAAGACCGGCAACTACTGAATGACCTGATTAATGGCTGGATGCATCGCGACCTGGGCGAATGGGACCAATTGCGCAATCTGTTTCATGCCGATGGCACCATCGAGATCACCTGGTTTGAAGGCCTGGCCAGTGACTTTGTCGACGGCTCGATGCGCATGGGCCAGTCCGATTTGCGCACCAAACATCTGATTGCCAGCCCGACGGTCACGTTTAACGCAGCGGGCAATAAAGCGATTCTGGAAACCAACGCCATGATCATCGGCGAGAACGTCAAATTGAATCTGGGCTGCGAATGCCATAACCGCTTTTATGACCTGGCCGAGAAACGCGACGGCGTGTGGAAGCTGTTTCATCGCCAGAGTATTTACGATATGGGCACGTTCACTTTCCCGCTGGGGCCGGTGGCGATCGACCAGAACGTGGTCAGCAAATATCCGCGCGAATACGCGACGCTGGCGTACTTGCTGGAATTGAGTGGTTTTCCGCTGAACCGTGTTTTTTTGCGACGCGCGGCAGTGCACTGGAAAAGCAGATGAAGGCCAAGGCACAGCAGTGCTGGCGGCATAAACGCGCGCTAATCGTAGCCATGTAATAGCCGCGACGGCAGTCCATACACAGCCGCCTGCTTTGCTTTGGGCCGGGCCAGCGCCATCACGCCGGCACTGCCAGCGGGCTATGCTGGCCCACCAGCTCCATCACTTCTTCCAGACCGGACGCCTGCGCTAGTTTGACGATGGCCGGGTAGAACAGATCGACGCCAGGCGCCAACGGCCGCTGGATGCAATGACTTAAATTGCAGCCGCGCAGCTCGGATTCGGGCAGCAGGGTGGCTGCCTGCATGCCGGCTTGCAGCCAGCCGAGTATGGCGCGTGGCTGCGTGGCATGTGCAACCACATGCGGCTGTGCGTCAGCGCTGCGCAGCAGGTCGAGCAGTCGGTCAAAGGTGCCGAGCCTTCGGCGCGCTTGAGCAAGACCAGGGGCCAGCGGGCGAGCTCGGCCAGGCTGATTGGCACATCGCCCGCTGCCGCGTCCTGGCACAAGGACTGATGCAACACCGCCACCGTGCGCACCGGCGCGAAGGTAATGCAATCAAAGCCATGGGTGTGCTCCGGCTTCTGGATCAGCGCCACATCGATCAATCCATTGCGCAAATGCAATTCCAGATTGCTCGAATCAAGAATTGAAACGGCAATCTGTTTATCCGGATTTTTACGGTGGATTTCGAGCAGCAGGCTTTCAAAATAATTCTGATACAAATGGCTAAGGCCAATTCGCAGCGTACGGGTTTCAGCCCGCGCCAATAACGCGGTTTCGCGCGCCGCATCGTCCACCCGCCGCAGGATTTCACAAGCGCGGCGGTACAAATGATAACCGGCTGGCGTAGGTTCTATCTTTTTTTTGGTTCCACGCAGAAATAACGGTGCGCCGACTTCTTCTTCCAGCTCCTGCAAGCGCTTGCTCAGCGGCGGTTGCGCAATATTCAGGATGCGGGCCGCGCGTGAAATCGTGCCTTGTTCCACCACCGCACAAAAAATACTTCAGTCGTTTTAAATCCATTTGCCTTTCCTCCAATAACGCTTGAATACCTGCTTTATATCCGCGCGTTATTGATATGGATCAATTGCACTGGGGGATATCTTTTTTTTGGTTTGGCCTCTCTATCAAAACAGTATTTTTTACGCAATTATTGCCGGGCATATATTGGCCTCCGACCGAATTAGCCGGTTCTTTCTGGAGAAAACCATGTCCGAACAGCAATATCCAAAAAAACGATGTGCATGATCTGCGCTCTGCCTTGCAACTGCTGGCCAGTTTGCCGGGCGAGCTGGTCGAAACCGACACACCGGTGAACCCCGAAGCCGAATTGTCTGGCGTTTATCGCTACGTGGGCGCCGGCGGCACTTGCGAGCGCCCCACCCGCAAAAACGGCCCGGCCATGATCTTTAACCAGGTCAAAGGCTTTCCGGGCTATCGCGTGGTGATTGGTGTGGTCGGCTCGCGTAAACGGGTGGGTGCCTTGTTGGGTTGCGAGCCGCGCAAGCTGGGCTTTTTTTTGCTGAAAGATGCAGTACAGAATCCGATTCCGCCGGTGCTGGTGGGCGCGGACAAAGCGCAATGCCAGGAAGTGGTGCATCTGGCCAGCGATCCTGGCTTTGACCTGCGCACTCTGCTGCCCGCGCCGACCAATACTGCGGAAGATGCCGGGCCGTATATCACCATGGGCCTGTGTTACGCGTCCGACCCCGAAACCAAAGAATGGGATATCACCATACACCGCCTGTGCGTACAAAGCCGGGACGAATTGTCGATGTGGCTGACGCCGGGTCGGCATATCGAAGTGTTCCGGCAAAAGGCCGAGGCGCTGGGCCAACCGCTGCCGATTTCGATCAGCATCGGCGTCGATCCCGCTATCGAAATTGCCGCTTGCTTTGAGCCGCCCACCACCCCGCAAGGTTTTGACGAGCTGAATGTCGCCGGTGCCATCCGCGGCCGTCCGGTCGAATTGTCACCCTGCCTCAGCATCGAAGCGCGCGCCATCGCCCATGCCGAAATCGTGATCGAAGGCGAATTGCTGCCAAATGTGCGAGTGCGCGAAGACCAGAACACCGATACCGGCAAGGCGATGCCCGAATTCCCCGGTTATACCGGCGAAGCCAAAGACGCGCTGCCCATCATCAAGGTCAAGGCCGTCACCCATCGGCGCAACCCGATTCTGCAAACTACAGTCGGCCCCGGCGAAGAACACGTGAACATGGCCGGTATCCCCACCGAAGCAGCATTCTGCAAATGGTGGAGCGCGCCATGCCCGGCAAGCTGCGCAATGTCTATGCGCACACGTCGGGCGGCGGCAAATTCCTCGCCATCATGCAGTTCCGCAAAGCCGCCGCTGTGGACGAGGGTCGTCAGCGCCAGGCCGCACTGCTGGCGTTCTCGGCGTTTCCTGAACTCAAGCACGTGATTCTGGTGGATGAGGACGTGGATATTTTCGATACCGACGACGTGCTGTGGGCAATGCAAACGCGTTACCAGGCGACGTCAGCACCGTGTTTATCCCCGGCGTGCGCTGCCATCCACTGGATCCGTCCCAGATTCCGGAATTCAGCCCGTCGATCCGTCAGGTGGGGCAATCGTGCAAGACCATTTTTTGATTGCACCGTGCCGTTTGATCTCAAGCATCACTTTGAACGCTCGAAATTCATGCAAGTAGATGTGCGGCGTTTTCTGCCCGATTTTGAGCAGAACTAAGGTTGGCGGACCAGGGTGATTAATCTGGCCCTGGTCGCCGATCTGACGCCAGCCGGCACGGCGCTGGCATGGCAAACCGG
>BBFD01000152.1 GCA_001313065.1 Silvimonas sp. JCM 19000 | reverse complement strand
CATCGGCAAAGCCGGCGGCGCGCAAGCGGCAGGCATCGCACACACCGCAGGCGCGGCCTTCGTCGTCGGCCTTGTAGCACGTCACCGTCAGGCTGTAATCCACGCCCAGCGCCAGCCCGGTCTTGATGATGTCGGCCTTGCTCAGGCTGATCAGCGGGGTGTGGATGGTGAGCGGGCTGCCTTCCACACCGGTGCGCGTGGCCAGCCGCGCCATCGCCTGGTAGGCGGCGATATAGTCCGGGCGGCAATCGGGGTAGCCCGAATAATCGACCGCGTTAACGCCAATAAAGATGTCGTCGCCCTTCAGTACTTCGGCCCAGGCCAGTGCATAAGACAGCAGGATGGTGTTGCGCGCGGGCACATAGGTCACCGGAATGCCGCCGTCCGTGGCGCCATCGGTCGGCACTTCTATGCTGGCGTCGGTCAGCGCCGAGCCGCCAAAGGTGGCCAGATCGATGCGGACTACGCGATGCTCGACCGCGCCCAAAGCTTTGGCCACGCGGGCAGCGGCTTTCAGTTCCGCGTTATGGCGCTGGCCATAATCAAACGACAGGCAATACGGTGCAAAGCCCTGGCTTTTGGCAATCGCCAGGCAAGTTGCGGAATCCAGCCCGCCGGAGAGCAGGATCACGGCCGGACGTGCGGCTCAGTGGTTTGAGTCATCAGAGTGAGTCCCTTTTGCAGTGGCTGCAGGTGCATGCGGCTTGGACCCGTGTCCATATTGCAGCAGCACTCTTGCAGCCAGATCGTGATAAAGATTGACGCGAAACAAGCGCGCCACATTTGAAGCAATCATGGCCGACGCAGCGTGGAGATCACCATCGCGTGGCCGTCGGTCATTTCAATCATGATGATGGCGCTGGTGACCGGGGCGCGCGTTACCGCGGCCAGTGCAGCCACCATGCCGATGGCGACGATCTTGATCTGCACATCGGCCCCGAACAGCGGCGCAAACCAGCTGCCCACCCCCGCGCCCAGTGACAAAGCGGGGGCGAAGACGCCGCCGGGCAAGCCGGTGATAAACGTCGCCAGCAAGCTCAACAGCTTGAGCGGCAGGTAATACCACGCCATCAGGCCTTCCCCGCTAATCACATGGCTGGTTTCATCGGCACCACTGCCAAACACCGGCACCAACAGGCCACAGGCCGCAATCACCAGACCGCACGCCGCGATAAACGCGTATGGCCGTTGCCGCCGCATTTCCGCCAGCGGGCGCGGCATCCAGCGCGCTTGATGCACGCACAGCCACGAAAACAAGCCCCCGACCAGTCCCGCCGTGACCGCCACCGGAATCAAAGGCAGCAGAATCGCGTAATTAAAGTCCGGCACATGGATGCGACCGAAATAGGTGTAATCGCCCTGCAGCGCCAACGCCACCACGCCCGCCAGAATCACCGCGCCGATCAAGCGGCCGCTGGTTTCGGTTTCGACCGAGCGCGCCAGTTCTTCAAACGCAAACACAATGCCGGCCAGCGGCGTATTAAAGGCGGCGGCGATGCCGGCCGCGCCACCGGCCAGAATCAGCTGGCGTTGCACTTGTTCGTTGGGCAATGCCATCAATTTGCGGCAGGCATACATCAGGCTGGCGCCGATCTGCACGGTGGGGCCTTCGCGCCCCAGCACAAAGCCACTGCCCAGGCCCATCACGATGCCGACAAATTTGACTGCGCCTATGCGCAAAGACAGCACTTTGCTGGCGATTTCGGGTTTACCGGCCACTTCGATGGCGGCCATGGTCTGCGGGATGCCGCTGCCTTCTGCGCCCTTGCCCATGCGATCCATCAACCAGCGGATGGCCATGCCCCCCAGCGGCAGCGACACAAACGGCCACCACAGCCAGCGCTCATGCAGGGCACTAAAGCCCAGAAACGCCCATTCCGCCGCCTTGGCCAACAAGACGGCCACCAGCCCTACCACCGCCGCACCCAGCCATAAGGCCAGCGTGCTGCGCGTGCGCTGCGGTAGCTTTTTAATCGGACGATTTCGCGCCTGGCAATCTGCAACAGCGGCATCAGCAACAACCTGGTTGGTGGATGATGCGGCCAGCCCTCAGCGCCTTAAACGCCGGGTCGGTCGCCCCAGAGAATCTTGTGCAACTGTACTTGCATGCGTACCGGCAGATTGTCTTTGATTACCCAGTCGGCCAGGTCGGTCGGCTTGAGGGTTTCCCAGACCGGGCTGAACAGCACCGGTGCTTTGGCGGCCAGCTGACGGGTTTGCAGCAACTCACGCGCCCACTCGTAATCGGCGCGATCGACCAGTACAAACTTGATTTCGTCGCCCGGCTTGATGGCGTCGAGGTTTTCCCAGCGCATCTTGTCCAGTTCACCCGAGCCTGGCGTCTTGATATCGACGATACGCGACACGCGCGCGTCGACGTCATCAATGGCTAACGCGCCACTGGTTTCCAGGCTGACGTCGTAACCGGCGTCGCACAAGGCGCGCAGCAGCGCCAGGCTGTGCTTTTGCGCCAGCGGCTCGCCGCCGGTGACACACACGGTGCACGCGCCAAAACTGGCTACTTTTTTTTCAAGGATGGCGTCAAAGCTCATGGTCTGGCCGCCATGAAAGGCGTACGCGCTGTCGCAATAGCCACAGCGCAGCGGACAGCCCGTCAGGCGCACAAACACCGTGGGCAAGCCCATGCGGCTGGTCTCGCCCTGCAATGAGAAGAAAATTTCAGTGATCCGTACCGAGGGCGGCAACGGGGTATTGGTCATGATCGTTGTCATGAGTAAAGGCTCCTTGCTGGAAACACAGTCCAGCGGATGGCAGCCTGCAGACCAGGCGGCTGCAGACGGGGTTTTCCAGTCGGTGATACCCGACGGAAATAAAAAACGGCGCCGGCCAGCGGCGCGTGGGCATTGCGTTTTACCCGATCAGTTGGTGCTCAGCAACGCTTTCTTGGCGATGGCGGCTTTATCCGACTGCGGATATTTCTCTACCAGCTGCAACAAATAGGCGCGCGCGCCTTTTTTTGTCGCCGGTGGCGTTGGCAGCGACGGCACTGCCATACAGCGCGTCAGCGGCAACCGGGTCATTCGGTGCCTTGGCCTGAACCGCGCTATAGGCGGCCAGCGCGCCTTTGTAATTTTTCAGCCCGGTCTGGCTCACGCCCAACCAGTAATAGGCCGTCGCCGTTTGCGGCGCATCGGGGTTGGCATTGATAAATTGCGTCAGCGCGGCCACGGCATCTTTGTGCTTGCCGTTTTTGCTGAGCGCAATCGCGCTATCCAGCGACTGCTGCGCGCTGGCCTGCTCTGCATTGTGCGCATCTACCTTGGCTTGTTCCATTGCACGCAGGCGGTTATCCAGATCGACATACAGGTCTTTCTGCCGCTTGGTGGCTTCGTCCAGGTTGTATTGCAGCGTTTCGTTCTGACCGCGCAGCGTGGCGATGTCCTGCTTGAGCTGTTCAATCTGGTTAACCAGGTTGAGGATGCGCGCATTGCCGGCTTCGAGCGTGTCGATGCGTTGGCCTTGCGCCTGAATCTGGGCGCCTTGATCAGCAATCTGTTTGCGGGCGTCATCGTCAGAGAACAGCCCGGCGTGGGCGGCCTGAGTGGCGAAGGCGAGCGCCAGGAGAGCAACTATTCGTTTCATTTCTCACCGGTCTGCAGTTAAAAAAACAGCGTTGTAGCTGGCCAGCCGCCAGCCCAACGCTGCACGATAGGCACTTTTGCGATACCGGGCAAGCGGCGCGGCCACCGGGAAGACGGTGACCGCGGCGCGCTGCCAGCCAGAAGCCCGAAGGCCCGGGCTTATTCGCCTTGATAGACGATTTCGGTACGACGGTTACGCGACCATGCTTCTTCGGTATCACCCGGTTCAGCCGGCTTTTCTTTACCAAAGCTCACGGTTTCGATCTGGCTGTCCGGCACGCCCAGCGCGCTCATCAGTTTCTTGACGGCTTCGGCACGCTTCTGGCCCAGCGAGATATTGTATTCAGCGGTACCGCGCGAATCGGTATTGCCTTGCAGGATGACCTTGGCATCCTTGTGCGCCAGCAGGTATTTGGCGTGGGCTTGTACCAGCTCGTTGTACTTGTCGTTGACCACATACGAGTCAAAGTCGAAGTACACGCGACGTTGCGACAGGATGTTGTTCGGGTCAGTCAGTTCGCTATAGCCCGGCTTGTTCTGGCCTTGGGTCAGATCCACCGTAGCGGGTGCGGTATTGGTGTTGTCAGTTGCAGCAGCCGGAGCCGGTGCAGTGGTGACCGGAGCCGGTTTCGGGTTGCTGGCACACGCAGCCAGCAGGGCAGCGAGCAGAGCGCTCATGGCAATTTTTTTCATCTTGATTCTCCAAAGGTGCAATAGCAGTTGGCGGCAGTGACGTCGCCCTCAACAACAGCCGGAACCATCGCCGGCCGCGTCACCGCGAGCCCGCGACAACCAACATCCGGTTACTTCAGCAGCGGCCCCCATGCCGGCTGCCGGACATCACCCGTTTGCGCCTTCAGGCGCACTTTGACCCGACCATCGCTGGATACAGCGGCCAGAGCGCCGCGGCCACCGGCTTGTGTTTCGTACAGCACCATGCGGCCGTTGGGTGCAAACGTGGGTGAATCGTCGCGGTTGCTGTCGGTCAGAACCTGGACCTGGCGGCTGGCCATATCCATGACAGCAACGTGGTAACCGCTGGTCTGGGTAATAAAGACCAGGGTTTTACCGTCGGGGCTGAGCTTGCCGGAAGCGTTATAGCTACCCTGGAAAGTCAGGCGTTCTGCATTGCCGCCGCTGGCGGACATGCGATAGATCTGCGGGCTACCGCCGCGATCCGAAGTAAAGATGATGCTGCCATCAGGCGCATAGAACGGCTCGGTATTGATATCGCCACTGCTGCTGATGCGTTGCGAACCGCCACCACCGCCGGACGGCACGAGGAATATTTGCGAACCGCTTTCCCGCGTCAGCGTCACCGCCAGCTTGCTGCCGTCGGTGGACCAGGCGGGTGCCGAATTGCTGCCCTTGAAGCTGGCGGCTTCCCAACGGCGACCACCGCTCAGATCCTGCACATAGACGATGGGCTTTTGTTTTTCGAACGACACATAGGCCAGCTTGCTGCCATCGGGCGACCACTTGGGCGACATGATGGGCTGATTGGAGACCAGGATGGCCTGCGCGCCATACCCATCGGCATCGGCCACTTGCAGTTCATAGCGCTTGCCGGTCTTGATGACATAAGCAATGCGCGAATTGAACATGCCCGAAATCCCCGCCACCTTTTGCAGAATCATGTCGGCAATCTTGTGCGCGACACGACGGGTGCTGGTGGCCGGTACGGTTTCTTCATAGGAGATCAGCGAGGAACGGCTGGCCGCGTCCTGCAGCCAGACGCGTATGGTGACCTGATTGCCGTTGGGCGTGACCTTGCCGATAAGAATGGTCTGTGCGCCTTTGGCAGTGACGGCGGGATAGCTCACTTGCTCGGGCTGGTACGGCACCGGCGACAAGTCGCCGCCATTGATCACCTTGAACAAACCGCTGCGCGCCAGATCGTCGTGAATGACAGGCGTGACGGGTTGGGCTTGCTGCACTTCGTTCTGGAATGGCGCGATGGCAATCGGGTACTGATTGGCACCGACACCGACCACATCAAACGAAATATCAGCATGCGCCGCCGCGCTGGCGACCAGCAGGGCGGATGCGAGTAAACGGGTAAAGCGTGACAACACAGGCCGTTCTCCTTGTTATGGTTGGTATTCCCCGGCGAGCTGGAGCCGCTCTCGTCGTGCATGTCTTTACTGATCGCCTGCACCGGCAAGCCTTGCGGCTTACTGGTCCTTCAGGCGGAACGTCGGTGTCAGCGTGCGCCATTCGCCGGTAAACGCTGCGTTACCCGGACGCGGCGGCAACCGGTCCAGCCCTACAATCGCGCGTTTGACGCGTCGGCATACGCGGCATCGCCGCTGGATTTGATGACTTCTACATTCTGGATGCTGCCATCCGGCAACACCGTAATCCGGACCTGCACCGACGGGTTGCCTGCGTCATCCGAATACACCAGGCGCGAGCGCAACAACGAACGCAATCCATCGATATAGCCACCGGAACCACCTGCGCCGCCCTTACCCGGGCCTACGCCATTGTTGGTCACTGCATCCGGATTAACACCCTTGCCACCGGCTTTGCCATTGGGCTTGCTGTCGGTGGTCAACGAATTGGTCGACAGCAAAGAATCAAACTCGCTGGTTTTTTTTAACCGGCGTCGGCTTCGGTGCCTTGGTTGGTTCTACCTTGGGCGCTTTGGTCGGCTCCGGTTTCGGCGCGGGCGTGGGCCTGGGCGTCGGTGCCGGAGTCGGCTTGGGCGTTGGGGTCGGCTTGGGCGTCGGCGTTGGTTTCGGGGTGGGGCGGGGCGTGGGCACCACCTTCACTTTTTTTTCCGTCTGGATATCCGGTTTGGGCTCGACTTTGGCCTGCACCTCGGGCGCGACCTTCTCCTTGACCACTTTGGGCGGTTCTGGTTCCACGGCTTTTTTTTCGGCCGGCGGCGGGCCACCCCACAATTCCACCTGCACCGGCTCGGACTTATGCGTTTGCCACTGCACCGAAATCAACAAAAAACACCACGAACAAAACATGGACGCCCAGCGCCAGCGATAGCGACACCAGCGGGTGTTCTTCTTGCGGACGGGCGGGACGTTGGTCGGCAGCCACCATCAGTGCGTATTCACCTTCAGACCGACGCGGGCAATGCCTGCCTGCTTGAGCACGTCCATGGCGTTGACCACGGCTCATAGCGCACAGCCTTGTCAGCAGCGATTACCACCGGGCGATCAGCCGCCGCGCCAGATGGCTTTTAACCAGCTCGGCCAGGCCTTTGACGTCGGGCGTCGATTCGGTCACGCCCTTGTCATTGATCTTGATTGCGCCATCAGCAGCAATCTCGACAAACACCGGTTGGGCATCGACCTGTTTATCGGCTTTGCCCACCGAGGGCAGATTAACCACGCCGGTTTGCATCATCGGAGTGGTCACCATAAAAATCACCAGCAGCACCAGCATCACGTCGATATACGGTACGACGTTAATGGCATTCATGGCGCGACGGGGACGGCGGCTTCTAGCCATGCTCGCTTCCTTTTACCGTGCTGCCTGGCGCTGCAGAATGTTGGAGAACTCTTCAATAAAGCTCTCGTAACGATTGGCCAACTGGTCCACATCGTGCGCAAAACTGTTGTAGGCCACCACAGCCGGAATCGCCGCAAACAGGCCGATGGCCGTTGCCACCAGCGCCTCGGCAATGCCGGGCGCCACGTTGGCCAGCGTTGCCTGGCCCACATTGGCCAGCCCGCTGAAGGCATGCATGATGCCCACACCGTGCCGAACAGACCCACATACGGGCTGACCGAACCGGCAGAAGCCAGAAACGAATTGTGCTTGTCCAGATAATCGAGTTCGCGCTGCAGGCTGGCGCGCATGGCACGGCGGGTGCCTTCCATCACGTCGGATAATTCCATGCCGCCTTTCTGGCGCAGCTTGAGGAATTCCGAGAAACCGGCGACGAAAATGCGTTCCTGACCGTTAGGCGTGCCGCGGCGTACTTGCTCGTACAGCGCGTTCAGATCAGAGCCACTCCAGAAGCGGTCTTCAAATTCATTGGTGTGCTTGCGCGTGCTGCTGATAACAAAAAAACTTGCTGAAAATCCGCCACCAGCTCAGCAATGACACCACCACCAGGATCGCCATCACGCCCTGTACCACGGGGCTGGCGTGCGAAATCAAAGACAGAATCGATAGATCTTCTGAACCCACTTCCACGGTTGAATCCCTTCCTGATCAACAAGATCAATATTTTATGCGTTTGCTTACAAGATTAGTATGTCGCGCGGCCATCATTATTTAAAATTTACGGCCGCGGCGTCAGTCATTGGCGCTATTTGTCGGCGGGTTTAGTCCGAAATGCTGATATGCCGACAAGGTGGCCATGCGCCCGCGCGGCGTGCGTTGCAGTAGACCCTGCTGGATCAGATACGGTTCCAATACATCTTCAATCGTGTCCGAAGCCTCACCGATCGCCGCAGCCACGTTATCCAGCCCGACCGGGCCGCCCCCAAATTTGGTGATCACGGCTTCCAGCAGTTTACGGTCCATCACGTCGAGGCCGATATGATCGACATCCAGCATCAACAGCGCGGCATCCGCCACTTCTGCCGTCACGCGGCCGTCGGCTTTGACCTCGGCGTAATCGCGCACCCGGCGCAGCAAGCGGTTGGCAATGCGGGGCGTACCACGGGAACGCCGTGCAATCTCAAACGCACCAGCGGCGTCCATGTTGACTTCCATCAGCCCGCCGAGCGCTCCACGATGCGGGTCAGCTCTTCCGGCGTGTAAAACTCCAGGCGCGCCACAATGCCAAAGCGGTCGCGCAACGGGTTGGTGAGCATGCCCGCACGCGTGGTGGCACCCACCAGGGTAAACGGGGGTAAATCGAGTTTGACCGACCGCGCGGCCGGGCCTTCACCGATCATGATGTCGAGCTGAAAATCTTCGAGTGCGGGATAGAGGATTTCTTCCACCACCGGCGATAAACGATGAATTTCATCAATAAACAACACGTCATGCGGCTCAAGATTGGTGAGCAAAGCGGCCAGATCGCCCGCGCGTTCCAGCACCGGGCCACTGGTCTGGCGCAAGTTGACGCCCAGTTCACGCGAGATGATGTGCGCCAGCGTGGTCTTGCCCAAGCCGGGGGGGCCGAACAGCAAAACATGGTCCAGCGCCTCGCCGCGCTTCTTGGCTGCTTCGATAAAAAAAATCTCGAGCTGGCCACGCGCTTTTTTCTGGCCGACGTATTCATCCAGCAGCTTGGGGCGCAGCGCACGTTCGAGCTGTTCTTCTTGCTGCGACAAGGCCTTGGCGGTAATCAAGCGCTCAGGCGGGGCGGCAGAAAGGGCGTCTGTTTCGATCATAAGAGTGTTCCGGTAACGGCGCAGTCGCGTGTAGACTGGCGAGCCCGGCTATTGTAGCCGGATGGTACGTCTTCAGGGCGGGGTGGAATTCCCCACCGGCGGTAGGGTTGCAGCATGCAACCAAGCCCGCGAGCGCTTGCTGTTACGGATATCACCGATATCTCCACGGCAAGGTCAGCAGATCCGGTGACCCGGATGCGCAATGCATCTGTCATTCCGGAGCCGACGGTTAGAGTCCGGATGAAAGAAGATCAGTACGCAGGCCAGCCGCACGCGCTACAGCATGGACCATTGCGTCCGCACGTTGTGCGCGTGCGCGGCCTGCTTGGTATTCAGCCCTGAAACGTTTGTCGCGTTATTTGTTATTGCGAGGACGTTTCTTTATGTCTGTTGTAACCCCCGTTGTTTCTGCACAAGACCGCCAGCAGATGGCTGCAGCCATCGCTGCCCTGGCCGCTGGCCGCCCCGTGTTGTTGCTGGATGATGATGATCGCGAAAATGAAGCCGATCTGATTATCGCGGCCGAGCACATCAATACCGAAACCATGGCCCTGATGATCCGTGAAGGCAGCGGCATCGTCTGCCTGTGCCTGACCGACGCCGCTGCCGATCGTCTGGCGTTGCCGCCGATGGTAAGCAGCAACGGCAGCCGCTATCAGACTGCCTTCACCGTCAGCATCGAAGCAGCCCACGGCACCACCACGGGCGTAAGCGCCAGCGACCGCGTGACCACCATCCGCGCTGCAATCAAGGACGGCGCCCGGCCCGAAGACCTGATCCGGCCCGGGCATGTGTTTCCGTTGCGCGCCCGCGCGGGCG
>BBFD01000151.1 GCA_001313065.1 Silvimonas sp. JCM 19000 | reverse complement strand
CGCGTGCTGGTGGGGGCAGGGCGGTCGCCGTTCTTTGGCGTGACGCGCAATACCTGGCCCACCTCCAGACTGGTCGCATCTTTCAGATTGTTCCAGCGCACCAGATTGTTGACACTCTGGCCGTTGTTGACCGCAATGCGGTACAGCGTGTCGCCCTTCTGCACCCGGTAATAACCGGCAGGTGGGGTGTCTGTGGCGGGATTGCTGGAGCACGCGGCAAGTAGCGTGATCAGGCTGAGGGTAGTAAGCAGGCGGCGCGTCACGGGGTTCGGGCTCTTATGGCGGTGGCGGCCATTGTAAAACGCGCTGGGCCGCGGTGGCAGTCAGCAAGGTGGTTTTTTGTTGGCGAGGACTTCGGCTGACGCAGGTCAACGCTGACATTTTTTCGCGCACTGGCCCCACGTGCAATGCGGACTTTGCGCCGCAACCGGCCGCTGGCCGCGTCGTCTTACTGGTATGGCAATACACCTCTAATCACATCCCGGAGAACATCATGACCACCATGCTACGTACCGCTGCCCTTATCGCCACACTCGCTGCCGCATTGACCGGCTGCGCCGACATGGACAGCACCACCAAACACACGGCCGTCGGTGCCGCAGTGGGCGGGGTTGCCGGTTCGGTGCTGACTAATGGTTCGGCTGTGGGCACCGTGGGCGGTGCTGCCGTTGGTGGCGTGATCGGCCACGAAACCCACTAAGCGTAGGGCGACAGGGGTGGGTCAGCCGACCCACCCGCCGTTGCGCGCGGGTAGCCGCGATCAGTCCACCAGATCGGCAAACAGCGGTGTCGACAGATAGCGCTCGCCAAACGACGGAATGATCACCGCAATCAGCTTGCCGGCATTTTCCGGGCGTTTAGCTACTTCCAGTGCAGCCCAGACCGCTGCACCGGACGAGATGCCGCCCATAATGCCTTCCTGCGTCGCCAATGCGCGCGCCGTGGCGAAGGCATCTTCGTTCTTCACCCGGATCACTTCGTCATAGGCGCTGGTCGACAGCACCTTGGGCACGAAGCCCGCGCCGATACCCTGAATCGGATGGGGCCTTTGGCGCCGCCAGACAGCACCGGCTGGCATCCGGCTCAACAGCAATGGCTTTGAATGAAGGCTTGCGGGCCTTGATCACTTCGCTCACGCCGGTAATGGTGCCGCCGGTGCCTACGCCTGCAATCAGGATGTCGATCTGGCCGTCGGTATCGCGCCACAACTCTTCGGCGGTGGTTTTGCGATGGATTTCCGGGTTAGCCGGGTTTTCGAACTGCTGCGGCATAAAGTGATTGGCGTTTTCAGCCACCAGATCGGTAGCGCGCTTGATGGCGCCGCCCATGCCTTCCGGCCCTGGCGTCAGCACCAGTTGCGCGCCATAGCCGCGCAACAGGGCGCGGCGTTCACGCGACATGGTTTCGGGCATCGTCAAAATCAGTTTGTAACCGCGCGCCGCGCACACCATGGCCAGACCAATGCCGGTGTTGCCCGAGGTTGGTTCGACGATGGTGGTGTCTGCGTTGATCAAACCATCGCGTTCGGCCGCATCCATCATTGCAACGGCGATACGGTCTTTGACGCTGTGGCTGGGGTTCAGATATTCCAGCTTGGCCACCACCGTGGCGCCGCCACTGGCGGGCAGCCGGTTAAGGCGCACCAGCGGGGTATTGCCGATCAAAGCCGTTACATCATTGGCGATGTTCATGGTTTGCTTCCTTGCTTGACGGGATCAGAGGCAGCCATTCTAGCGCGCTGTTTGCCCGATGTGCAGCGGCCGACAAGATAATTCTGAATTAATTGCTGATTTAATTGAATGGATTGCCAATTGCAAAGCCGCTGTCAAAAAAATACGGCCACGCATTGCTATTCTTTTAATGCGTAATGATTCGGGCTATTCCTATATATGACTATAAGCAAATCGCCTTGCGCTATAGCATCTCGTATCTTTAAAGACAATTCTGCCGCATGCAACAAACCCGCTAATATCCACTTCATGAATACATTAGGCTCTCGCATCAGCATGGTGCGCAAAACCCGGAAACGCAGCCAGGGCTGGTTGGCTGATCGTTTGCATGTAACCCAACCCTCGGTCAGCGCCTGGGAATCGGATGAGGCCGATCCAACGTTGACCAATCTGATGGGCATATCCAGCTTGCTCGGTGCATCGACCGACTGGTTATTGACCGGACTGGGCACTGCCGAGGGTGGCGGGTTTCCGCTGCGCGAGCCGCTGCCGCTGGATCCGGAAGAACAAGCCTTGATCGACGCGTTTCAAGACCTTAACCGGGTGCGACGGCATGCGCTGCTGCATTTTCTGCAAGCGTTTACGCATAGACACAATGTGCACGTCACCCGGTTTCCGCCCGACACCTCGGACAAAGGCGGCGGTTAGGCCAGGCGCAAATAAAGGCCCGATTAATTCGGGCGTTTATTTGCGCAATCAGAATTGGCAATCAGCGGCTAATGCCAGATTGCGCTGGCTGCAGAATTTTCGCAATTCGCCGCTGTAGGGGTCGATAAATTCAATTGCCCGTGCCAGCAATTGCAATGGGGCGCTAAAGTCATCGGCCTTGTCGCCCAATGGCGTGGGATACCACGGGTCATTGACAATAGGCGCACCCAAAGCGGCCATATGCACCCGCAATTGATGCTTGCGTCCGCTGTGCGGCTTTAATCGATATAGAGCCAGTTGCGGATTTGATCCGGCTAATGGGTGCAGCATTTCTATATGCGTGCTCGAATTGGGCTCGGCGTCAATTTCCTGCATGGTAAACCACGTGCTGCCAGCCGCGATGTGGCTATGCCGGGTATGCGGTGCAAGCAACTCAGCGCGGTAGGGCGCCACGGCTTCGTATTCCTTTTGCACCTGGCGGTGCTGGAACAAAGCCTGATACGCGCCACGGCTGGGCGGATGTAAACAGAACAGCACCACGCCCGCCGTTTCCCGATCCAGCCGGTGCACTGGCGTCAGTTCGGGCAGATCAAACTGCTGGCGCAAACGCGCCACCACGGTCTCCCGCAGTTGGCGACCCGACGGGATGGTGGCCAGAAAATGCGGTTTGTCCACCACCAGCAGGCGCTCATCGCGATGCAGGATGTTGATCTCGAACGGCACTTTGATCTCGTCGGGCACGTCGCGGTAATACCAGAGCCGACCACCACGCGGATACGGCATATCGCCGCGCACCGGCTGCCCATGCTGATCCACCATCTCTCCGTTAGCCAGGCGTTGCGCCAGCACCCCGGCCGGCAAAAAAACGGAAAACGTTGCAGCAAAAAAAGTGAGCAGATCGGGCCACTCGCCTTGTTCGGGCAGCACCACAAAACTGGGGGCGACGCCATCGCGATGCGGCAGTGGCGAACGGTTATGCATACGACGATCCGGCAGGCAAAAGCGCGATTGTACGCGGCCAAGCGCCTGGCCGCAGGCGTGGCAGGCGCTACCGTCCAGCACAGTTGCATTGCGTCTGGCCCCCCGGGCCACTGATAATGCGCGCCGCACTGGACTGTTTGCTTATGATCACCAAGAAACTGATACACCTTTCGACGCTGGAAAATCTGGATACCTGGCGCGCTATCGCGCCAGCCTGTGTATCGATTGCCAGGCGTCCTGTTGCACCATGCCGGTTGAGGTGCGCCTGCCTGATCTGGTTCGCATGGGCGAGGTGGATGCGTTTGAGGCCGAGCATGAAGCCGCCAAGCAGATTGCCAAGCGCTTGCAGAAAGCCGGTGTGATCCAGCATTTCAACTTCAAACACGAAGTGTTTACGCTGGCCCAGCGCGCCAGTGGCGATTGCCGCTATCTGCACGCCGAAACGCGGCGCTGTACCATCTATGACTTGCGCCCCAATACCTGTCGCAATCATCCCAAAATCGGGCCGCGCCCGGGTTTCTGCGCGTACCGCAACAAACCTTGACAAAAGATTTGACCGCTATGTCTGAGCCCGCTGCTGCCCAACCCGTTGCCACGCCCGTGCCCTGTCCACGCTGTGGCGCCCCCGGCAAAATCTGCAAGGCTGGCGCTAATCGCGTCTGGTTCAGTGCAGCAAATTTGGCAAGGATGGCAATTGCAGCGCCATCAGCAGCCGGAGCCGAACAAGAAAGCCGCGTTGGCGACTTGGGCGCGTCTCAAGTAACGCCCCCGCTGTGCCCGACGTAAAAAAAGCCGCCCATGAGGCGGCTTTTTTTTGTGGCATTCTGCGGCGGCCCTGCAGTCCGCCGCTTGGGCCATTAACGCGTGACGGGCTTGTAGCGTATACGCTTCGGCTTGGCGCCTTCTTCACCCAGACGCTTGCGCTTGTCCGCTTCGTATTCCTGGTAGTTGCCATCAAAGAAGGTCCACTGGCTGTCGCCTTCAGCCGCGAGGATGTGCGTGGCGATGCGGTCAAGAAACCAGCGATCATGGCTGATCACAAATGCGGTGCCGGCAAATTCCAGCAGCGCGTCTTCCAGCGCGCGCAGGTTTCCACGTCCAGATCGTTGGATGGCTCATCCAGGAACAACACATTGCCGCCTTGCAGCAGCGTTTTGGCCAGATGCAGACGGCCGCGTTCACCGCCGGACAACATGCCGACTTTTTTCTGCTGATCGCCACCCTTGAAGTTGAAGCGGCCAGATAAGCGCGGCTGGACATCTCGAACTTGCCTACTTGCAGATTATCAAGGCCGCCGGACACGTCTTCGAACACGGTCTTTTCGTCTTCGAGGCTGTCGCGCGATTGTTCAACAAACGCGGTCTGCACGGTCTGGCCGATTTCGATGCTGCCGCTATCGGGTTGCTCTTTGCCGGCGATCATCTTGAACAGCGTGGTTTTACCCGCGCCGTTGGGGCCGATGATGCCGACGATGGCGCCAGCAGGTACCGAGAAGCTCAGGTTGTCGATCAGCAGACGGTCGCCAAAGGCTTTGGAGACGCCGTTGAAATCGATGACCTTATCGCCCAGACGCTCGGCCACGGGGATAAAGATTTCCTGGGTTTCGTTGCGCTTTTGATGCTCAAAGCTGGACAGTTCTTCGAAGCGCGCAATCCGTGCCTTCGATTTGGCCTGGCGGCCTTTGGGGTTCTGCCGTACCCATTCCAGTTCTTTGTTCAGCGCTTTCTGGCGGGCCGATTCGGTTGATTCTTCCTGCTTCAGGCGCGCTTCTTTTTTGCTCCAGCCAGCTGGAGTAATTGCCCTTCCATGGAATGCCATGGCCGCGGTCCAGTTCCAGAATCCACTCAGCGGCGTTATCAAGGAAGTAGCGATCATGGGTGACGGCCACCACGGTGCCCGGAAAGCGCACCAGGAATTGCTCCAGCCATTCCACCGATTCAGCGTCCAGATGGTTGGTCGGCTCATCCAGCAGCAGCATGTCGGGCTTGGACAGTAGCAGTTTGCACAATGCCACGCGCCGCTTTTCACCGCCGGACAGATGCCCGATCACCGCATCCCACGGCGGCAGGCGCAGCGCGTCCGCGGCCAGTTCGAGTTGCAGCGCGGTATTGTCGCCGGCACCGGCCGAGATGATGGCTTCCAGTCGGCCTTGTTCTTCGGCCAGCGCATCAAAGTCGGCATCCGGTTCGGCGTAGGCGGCATAGACTTCTTCCAGCCGCTTTTGCGCATCCATCACTTCGCCCATGCCGCTTTCGACTTCTTCGCGCACGGTCTTGCTGGCGTCCAGTTGCGGCTCTTGCTGCAGATAGCGATCTTCACGCCGGCCAGATGTTGTACTTCGCCGTCGAACTCTTTGTCGGCACCAGCATGATGCGCAGCACCGTGGATTTACCCGCGCCGTTCAGGCCCAGCAAACCGATCTTGGCGCCGGGGAAAAAAAGCTGAGCGAAATATCCTTGATGATCTGACGTTTAGGCGGGACGATTTTGCTCACGCGGAGCATCGACATAACGTATTGGGCCATTGCAGTGTCTTGTGTGTGGCTGAGAATGGCGCAAGTGTAGCAAACGCAGGCGCACCCGGCAGCGTATGCGCGTGACGAGCGGGCATTAAAAAAACCGGCCCTGGGGCCGGTTTTGGGGGAGCGCACTACCGTTCTATCAAGAAGCGGAAGCGGCGCTAGCCTTGGCTTTCTTGGCTTTTTTTTGTGATGCTTCACGTGTTGCGAAGATTTCGCAGCCGGATCAGCATCAGCGGTGCCGGCAGCTTCTTCAGCAAAAGCCAGACCAGCGGAACCGAAAATCGAAAGGGCGAGCACTGCAGCAAAAAAGCTTTTTTCATGGTTTTTTTTCTCCTGGGTTTATCAACTGGACGTTGACGTTGCAACCAGCATAGAAAGCTGATCACCGGTTCACCGTAACGTTCGTCCATTCTCATGTATCCGCTTGTAATAAAACAAGCGCAAATCAGATGACATCCATCTGGCCCATCATGCCGAGGTCTTCGTGCTCGATGATGTGGCAATGATAGACGCGGCGCCCCTTGTCTTTTTTGCACGGTATGGATGACCACGGATTCTTGTGGCCGCACATTGACGGTGTCGCGCCAGGCCAACAATTTCTCCGGGGTAGTCTGGCCTTTGAAGCGGCGTTCGGCCACCTGAAATTGCGTGCCGTGCAGATGAAAGGGGTGGTCCATATCCGAGTCATTGCGCAAGGTCCACGCTTCGACCTCGCCTGCCTTGCTGGTCAGATCGACCCGGTTCATATCAAACACCTTGCCATTGATCATGAACTTCATCGACGCCGGGTCATCGGTCATGTTGTCCATGTCTTCGCTGAACACCAGTTCCTTGTTCGCAACCGGCTGGCCGAGCGCTTCGATAGCGCGTAATTGCTGCGGCAATTCGGTCGGCACGCCGATGCGGAAATGCGCATGCAGCAGGATCACATCGTGCTCGGGCGCCACATCGCCCATCTTGCCGCGATCATAGGCCAGCGCGGTCAGCGCACTATTGCCGTCGCCGGACACCACCACCTCGGCGCGTTCACCCGGCGCCAGCAGCAATTCACTCACCGGCACCGGCGCGGCCAGCAAACCGCCATCCGTGCCGACCTGGATCATGGATTGATCCGGCAGCTTGAGCCGCAGATAGCGCGCGCTGCAGGCATTCCACAGGCGCCAGCGCTGACGTCCCAATACATTCAGCGTGGGCTGCCACTGGCCGTTGACCAGCACAAACTGGCCTTCGCGCCCATTCATCCAGTCGTCCATCTCGTTGTCCGCAATGCGCCCGTTGGCCTGCAGCTTGAGATCAGAAAACACCAGATGCCGCTCCGGCAGATGTGCCAGCGGGTCAGCTTTGCTGCGCACAATAAACAGCCCGGCCAGACCGCGGTAAACCTGTTCCGCAGTGTGGCCATGCGGATGCGGGTGGAACCAGTAAGTGCCTGCGCTACCCACCGGCAAGGTAAAGCGATAAGTGCGCGATTTGCCCGGTGCGATTTCGCTGCCGGGGTTGCCATCCTGTTCCGGCGGCACCGGCAGGCCGTGCCAATGGATGGTGGTGGGCTGTTTGAGCTGGTTGATCAGTTTGATGCTGACGCTATCGCCTTCGTGCACCTCGATCAGCGGGCCCGGCACGCTGCCGTTATAAGCCCACACCGGCGTACGCAGGCCCGGCTTCAGTTGCACCACCGTGGGTGCGGCGCGCAGGGTGGCAACAAACTGGCCAGGCTTTTTTTTGCTCTGGTTTTTTTTAGCCGCATTAGCGGATGCAGCGGCGCGCCACGGGGCAGGGTGATGGTTTTGCCGGCAGCAGGTCTGGCCGCGGCTTTACCATGGGCGGTATGGTCCATGCCCGCCATCTGGGCCATGTCCATGGCCATGGCGGCCTGGCGCAAGGTGAGCAAGCTCAGGCCGGCGCCGGCGTAATACAGAAAATCTCTGCGGTTCATGCGCGTTCTCCGGGTGGCACCGGATAAGGCGCCACCGTTTGTGTCGTCATCTTGATAGGCATCAGTATTGGCGCAACGCGGGCAAATTGCTGGCGTGGCCGAACAAAGCGCCGCAAAGCCTATACCCCCCTGCCGTATAGCGTAAAGCCTGAAATCACCGTTCTGCCCTGGCTTGATGTCGATCAATACGGCGGCGTAATATACCCCCTGCCGGTATTTCTGGACTATTGCCATGACCCCCTCAACCCCGCTTGCCAGCGCGCCCCGCCAAACGCAATCGTTTGCCATCCAAGGCATGACGTGTGCCGCCTGCGCCGCGCGCATCGAGAAAGTGCTTAACCGCCTGCCGGGCGTGGTGGCGCAGGTCAATCTGGCCACCGAAGTCGCGCAGGTTGAGCAGACCGCAGCGCAACATTCCACCGAACAACTGATCGCTGCGGTGCAAAAGGCCGGTTACCAGGCCCGGCTGTTGGCCGACGCAACCCCGCCCAGCGCCGATGAAAAAACGCACCAGTGCGGCGGTGTGGCTTCTGCCGCCGTGCTGACGGCCCCACTATGGCTGGACATGCTGGCGATGCTGGGCGGCTGGCATGGCGCAATGTTGCCGCGGCCGTGGCAACTGGCGCTGGCCACCCTGGTGCAGTTTGGCCCCGGCCTGCGCTTCTATCGTGGCGCATGGCAGAGCGTGCGCGGGGGCGGGGCCAATATGGATGTGCTGATTGCCCTCGGCACCAGCGTGGCGTGGTTATTCAGTGCGCTGGTGGTTGTGCTGAGGGCGGATGCGCAGCCGGTTTATTTTGAGGCCAGCGCCACCGTCATCACGCTGGTTTGCTTGGCAAATGGCTGGAAGCGCGCGCCCGCCAACGCGCCTCGCAAGCCATGTCGCATTTGCTGCAATTGCAGCCCAAAACTGCCCGGATCGAGCGTGACGGGCAGATCAGCGAAGTTGAAATCAGCCTGCTGCAGCAGGGCGATGTACTGATCGTGCGGCATGGCGAAGTGATCGCGGCGGATGGCGTGGTGACGGAAGGCGCGGCCGCCGTCGATGAAAGCATGCTCACCGGCGAAAACCTGCCCGTGCATAAAGTGGCAGGCGACGCCGTGTACGCCGCCACCCGCAATCAGGACGGCATGTTGCGTTGTCTCGTCACCGCCACCGGTTCCGGCACGCAGCTGGCGCAGATCATCCGCCTGGTCAGCGCCGCCCAGGCTCGCGCGCGCCGATTCAACACCTGGCAGACCGGATCTCAGCCGTGTTTGTACCCAGCGTGCTCGGTATTGCTTTGCTGGTGTTTGTGCTGGCTTGGTGGTGGCTGGGGGCGCTGGTGCCCGCGATGATACATGCGGTGTCGGTGCTGGTGATCGCGTGCCCATGCGCGCTTGGCCTGGCCACGCCATCGGCCGTGATGGTTGGTGTGGGACGGGGGGCCAGGCTGGGCTTGCTGTTTCGCAATGCCAGTGCGCTGGAACATGCGGCGGCGCTGGATACGCTGGTGTTCGACAAGACCGGCACGCTGACCACGGGCCGCCCGGCTTTGCGTCGCATAGACGTGCTCGACACCGACCACAGCGCGGAGCAGTTATTGCAGATCGCCGCCAGCCTGGAAGCCGGCAGCGAGCATCCTTTGGCGCACGCCTTGATCGACGCCGCGCGTGAACGCCAGCTTGGCCTGCTGCCAGTTACGCAGTTCAAGGTCGATGCCGGTCTGGGGGTGAGTGGCAGGGTCGCCGACCAGGCGGGCTGGCAAGTGGGTCGCCCCGATTGGCTAGCGCCGGGTCAGCCTGCGCCAGATGGCCAGCAAGACGAGACCCTGATCGCCATCGCGCAGCACGGCCGGTTGCTGGCGACCTTTGCCTTGGCCGACCAGATCCGGCCCGACGCCCGCGCCGCCATCGCCGCCTTGCGCGATATGGCATCCGGCCGGTGATGTTGACCGGTGACCGTCGCGCCACTGCGCAATGGGTGGGGCAGCAAGTGGGCATCAGCG
>BBFD01000150.1 GCA_001313065.1 Silvimonas sp. JCM 19000 | reverse complement strand
CGAGCCGACGCATCGCGGCCGCGCTGCTGCCCGGCAAACTGGTGCGGCCGGCGCGGACGATAACGAGACCCACAGCCCTAAACCTACCCCGGTGAAAGTCGCGACGGCAAAACCGAAACCGACCCCGACGCCCAAGCCAGCGGTCAAAGAGACCGCCCGGGACACGCCCAAAGAGAGCAAGGCCGCGGCCAATGATCCTGAGCGCATCCTGAACGGCATGGACGACGCCTCCGCCAAAAAAAGACGACAACTCGCCGCGCCACTTTGTGCAGCTGGGCGCGTTTGGTGACGCCGAAAAAAGCGCGCCAGGCGGTCAGCAAGCTCAAGGCGGCAGGCATGCCAGCCTATTCTGAGAAAGTGACCACCAGCAATGGCACCCTGACGCGCGTCCGCGTGGGGCCTTTGCTGGCCAACGAAGCCTACGCAGTCAACAAAAAAAAGCTTGGCGCACTGGGTTACCAGGGCCAGGTGGTCAGCAAATAACCATGATTCAGGCCAAGCGACCTAAACGGTGCAAGCAGGTGCCGGCATGACGCTGTTCGACTACCTGGTACTGGCGATCCTCGGTTTATCGATACTGCTATCGGTAATGCGGGGGCTGGTGCAGGAAGTCATGGCGCTGGTGGGGTGGGCGGCGTCGGCCTGGCTGGCTTTCCATTACGCCAGCGCGGTGGCGCTGTTTATGCCGCAAGCCTTGCCCACCGCTGAATTGCGCTATCTGCCGCTTTGGTCCTGATCTTTTTTTGCCAGCTGGCTGTTTTGCTCGCTGATCCGCATTACGCTGGGCCAGTTTCTGACCGCCACCGGGCTCAAGCCACTGGATCGGCTGGCCGGATCGCTGTTTGGCCTGGCGCGCGGCTTTCTGTTTACGTTGATGTTGGTATTGCTGGCCGGGCTGACACAGGTTCCCCAAAGCCCGCTCTGGCGAAATGCCATGTTCAGCCCATGTTCGAAGAAGCGGCGCGCATGACGCTGCCCTGCTGCCTCAGCAAGTGGCGGCGCACATCCATTACGATTGATGGTGCGGAACGTTGATCGTTTTTTTCCCGGTAACTGGTTTTAGCAGATTCAAGAGGCATTCAGCATGTGTGGCATCCTGGCGTAGTCGCCAAATCTCCGGTCAACCAATTGTTATACGACGGCCTGCTGGTGCTACAGCATCGGGGCAGGATGCGGCCGGCATCGTCACCGCCGAGGAACAACGGTTGCACATGCACAAAGGCCAGGGCCTGGTGCGCGACGTGTTCCGTACCCGCAATATGCGTTCGCTGTGGGGCAACACGGGCATCGGCCACGTGCGTTATCCCACGGCAGGCTCGGCGTCCAGCCTGGCCGAAGCGCAACCGTTCTATGTGAATAGCCCGTTTGGTATCGTGCTGGCGCATAACGGCAACCTGACCAACGACAGCCAGCTCAAGGACGAGATGTACCGCACTGATTTGCGGCACATCAACACCAATTCGGATTCCGAAGCCTTGCTCAACGTGTTTGCGCACGAACTGCAAAAGCGCGCCAACGGTTTCCAGCTGGATCAGGACATCATTTTTTTGAAGCCATCGCCGCCGTGCACAAGCGCGTCAAAGGCGCCTACGCCGTGGTTGCGATCATTGCCGGCTACGGTCTGGTGGCATTCCGTGATCCGCACGGCATCCGCCCGCTGACGCTGGGCATGCACGACACCCCGGAAGGTCCGGAATATCTGGTGGCCAGCGAATCGGTGGCGCTGGATACACTGGCTTCAAGCGTCTGCGCGACATTGCGCCGGGTGAGGGCGTTTATATTTCGTTTGGTGGCGAATTCAACAGCCGCCAATGCCATCCGGCCGCACAGCTGGTGCCGTGTATTTTTTTTGAGCACGTCTACTTTGCCCGCCCGGACACCGTGATCGACGGCATCTCGGTGTACGAAGCGCGCCTGAAAATGGGCGAGTACCTGGCAAAGAAGGTGGCGCGTGAAGTGGCTGATCTGGATATCGATGTGGTTATCCCGATTCCGGATACCAGCCGTGCTTCGGCGCTGCAACTGGCCATCAAGCTGGATCTGCCGTACCGCGAAGGCTTTATCAAAAACCGCTACATCGGCCGTACCTTCATCATGCCGGGCCAGGCCTCGCGCAAGAAATCGGTGCGCCAGAAGCTGAACCCGATCGGCGTTGAGTTTGCCGGCCGCAGCGTGCTGCTGGTGGATGACTCCATCGTGCGCGGCACCACCTCCAAAGAAATCGTGCAGATGGCGCGTGAAGCCGGTGCCCGCAAGGTGTATCTGGCTTCGGCTGCGCCGCCGGTGATGTTCCCGCATGTGTACGGCATTGATATGCCGACGCGTGCCGAGCTGATCGCCACGGGCCGCACCGCTGCGCAAATCGCCGATGAAATCGGTGCCGATGCAGTGATCTATCAAGACCTGGATGATCTGATCCTGGCGTGTACTGAAGCCAGCGGCGGCAAGATTTCCGAATTCGAGACGTCGTGTTTTGACGGCAAGTACATCACCGGCGATATCACCGATGAGTACCTCGACCAACTGGAAGCCAAGCGCCTGTCGCCGCTGTCCAACCGCACCACCGACGTGGGTTTGCTGGATATGAATATTGGTGTGGCCGAACAAAACCTGATGTAATCGCAGCACCCATAGGGTGGGTCAAGACCCACCAACCAAAGCCAGGCGTCCGGACATCAATGTCCGGTTATGCCACTCTGGTTGGTGGGTCCTGACCCACCCTATGTTGTTTCTAACGATAAGGAAGGCATGGACATGGCGGATCTGGATTATTCAAAGCTGCATCGCGACACCCTGGCCGTACGCGCAGGCACCGAACGTTCGCAATTTGGTGAACATTCGGATGCGATGTATTTGACCTCAAGCTTTGTGATGGAAAACGCCGAGCAAGCGGCTTTGATGTTCTCCGGTCAGATCCCCGGCTATACCTATTCCCGCTTTACCAATCCGACCGTATCGGCATTCGAGCAGCGCCTGGCTGCGCTGGAAGGCGCGGAGCGTGCAGTGGCCACAGCCTCTGGCATGAGCGCAATTACCTCGCTGTGCATGGCGCACCTGAAGGCGGGTGACCATATCGTGGCGTCGAATGTGCTGTTCGGCTCCACCATGAGCTTCTTCAATAACTATCTGACGCGTTTCGGCATCGAAGTGACTTATGTTTCGCCGCTGGAAATCAGTGAGTGGCAAGCGGCGGTGCGCCCGAATACGCGTTTGTTCTTCCTCGAAACGCCCTCCAATCCGCTGGTCGACGTCGCCGATATCCAGGCGATTGCCGATGTGGCGCATGCGCATGATGCGCTGCTGACGGTGGACAATTGTTTCTGCTCGCCCGCGCTGCAACAGCCGCTGCGCTTTGGCGCCGATATCGTGGTGCATAGCGCCACCAAATATATCGATGGGCAAGGCCGCGTATTGGGCGGCGCCGTGGTGGGTAGTGATGCGCTGATCGAACCGGTCTATCTGTTTTTTGCGTACGGCGGGCCCGACATTGTCGCCGTTTAATGCCTGGGTGTTGCTGAAGGGTCTGGAGACCCTGTCTTTGCGCATGAAGCGCATTGCGACAATGCAATCCAGCTAGCTAGCTGGTTGCAAACGCATTCGGCCATTGATCGCGTTTACTACACCGGCCTGAAGGATCACCCGCGCATGAGCTGGCCAACAAGCAGCAGAGCGGGCATGGTGGCGTGGTTTCGTTTGATCTGAAGGGCGGCAAGGCGGCGGCGTGGCAGTTGATCGATGCGGTGCAACTGATGTCGCGGACGGCTAACCTGGGCGATACCCGCACCACGATTTCGCATCCCGCCAGCACCTCGCATGGACGTCTGACGCCGGAAGCGCGGGCGCGGGCCGGGATAGGCGACGGGCTGGTACGGATTTCGGTGGGGCTGGAGCATGTGGGCGATTTGATTGCGGATCTGGAACGGGGGCTTTGAGCGGGGTAAACCGTTAACCGCTGCACCTGCGGCGCATGTTCAGAAACCGGGTCGCGCCCTTCGCGCGCCGGTTTCTGTAAACACTTGCAAATCCCCGCCACCCATAGGGTGGGTCCAGATCCACCCGTCAAAGCCATCCAGTAGATCGCTGCAGTCCAGACCGCGCAATCCTTCCCCCTCCGACCAAATGGGGCACCACCCCGGCAGTCGCCACCAGCCCCACGCCGCACCCCAACGTGCCGGCTAGCCCAGCCGCAGCAATGAGAACATTCTATTTTTTCCGTCCCCTGAGAAAGAGTGCTGAAAGATGTAGTTGGTTTGTATAGACTACGAAGCCAGCGTCGTGGCGTTCGGTATGACCATGGCGCATGCATCTGGATGTCGAACCGACTGGGGGAGCACATGGGCCGTATTCAAGACAAATTGATCTGGTTGGCGGTGGCAATTGCGGGTGCCATCGCTTTTGGCATTCTGGCGTTAAGTCGGGGTGAGCATGTCAACGCAGTCTGGATCGTCGTCGCGGCGGTGGCGTGTTATGCGATTTCTTATCGCTTTTACAGCCGCTTTATCGCCAACAAGGTGTTTGAGCTGGACGACAGCCGCAAGACACCGGCCGAGCGGCGTAACGACGGCCTCGACTACGTGCCGACCAACAAATACGTGTTGTTTGGCCACCACTTTGCCGCTATTGCCGGTGCCGGGCCCTTGGTGGGGCCGATTCTGGCGGCGCAAATGGGGTATCTGCCTGGCACGCTCTGGATCTTGATTGGCGTCATGCTGGCGGGCGCGGTGCAGGATTTTCTGGTTTTGTTTATGTCCACACGCCGCGATGGTCGCTCGCTGGGCGAGATGGCCAAGCAGGAACTCGGCCCGTTTGCCGGCGTGGTGGTGATGTTGGGCGCGCTGGGTGTGATGATCATTATCTTGTCCGCGCTAGCACTCGTGGTGGTCAAGGCCCTGGCGGATAGTCCGTGGGGCGCATTTACCATTGCGGCCACCATCCCGATTGCGCTGTTTATGGGCGTTTATATGCGCTATATCCGGCCCGGCCGGATTGCCGAAATTTCGCTCATCGGTTTTGTGCTGATGATGGCGGCGATTGTATTTGGCGGTGATATCGCGCAAAGCCCGACCTGGGGCCCGCTGTTTACCCTGAATGGCGTGCAGATGACCATCGCCTGGTGATCTACGGGTTTATCGCCTCGGTTTTGCCGGTGTGGTTGTTGCTGGCGCCGCGCGATTATCTGTCTACCTTTCTCAAGATTGGCGTCATTGTCGGTCTGGCGATCGGCATTGTGTTTGCCGCGCCCGATCTAAAAAAAATGCCCGCTGTATCGCGCTTTATCGATGGCTCGGGTCCGGTGTTCAGCGGCGGACTGTTTCCCTTCCTGTTTATCACCATCGCTTGCGGTTCCATTTCGGGCTTCCACGCTTTGGTGGCCTCGGGTACCACGCCCAAGCTGATCGAACGCGAGAGCCACATCCGGGCGATAGGCTATGGCGCCATGCTGATGGAATCATTTGTCGCCATCATGGCCTTGATCTGCGCCTCGGTCATTGATCCGGGCGTCTACTTCGCCATGAATTCGCCCGCCGCCGTCATCGGTAAAACGGTTGAGACGCTTCAGTGGCCATCAATAGCTGGGGCTTTGTGGTGACACCGGATACCTTGCTGGCCGTGGCCAAAGATGTGGCGAAAAGTCCATTCTGTCGCGCGCGGGTGGGGCGCCGACGTTTGCCGTGGGCATGGCGCATATCGTGTCGGACGTGTTCAACAGCCGTGCGCTAATGGCGTTCTGGTATCACTTTGCCATTCTGTTTGAAGCCCTGTTTATTCTGACTGCGGTTGATGCCGGTACGCGTGCTTGCCGCTTCATGGTGCAGGATCTGGCCGGTGTGGCGGTTCCGCGGCTGGGGCGTAGCCACAACTGGGGCGGCAATCTGATCGGTACCACGCTGGCCGTGGCGGGCTGGGGCTATTTTGTCTACCAGGCGTGGTCGATCCGCTCGGCGGCATCAATACACTGTGGCCGCTGTTCGGCATTGGCAATCAGATGCTGGCGTCCATGGCACTGATCCTCGGCACCGTGGTGTTGTTCAAGATGAAAAAAAAGAGCGCTACGCCTGGGTGACCATAGTGCCGACGGCATGGTTGTTTATTTGCTCGATGACGGCTGGCTGGCAAAAAAAATCTTCAGCGACAATCCAAAAGTGGGCTTTCTGGCGGTGGCCAACAAGTTCAGCGCCGCGGCGGAGCAAGGCAGCGTGCTGGCTCCAGCCAAAACGCTGGTCGATATGCAACGCATCGTGCTGAACAACCAGGTCAATGCGGCGCTGTGCGGTTTCTTTATGCTGGTCGCGGTGGTGATGCTGGTGTCGGCAGTGCTCAATATCCGGGCGGCGCTGGCGTCACGCCAACCTACCACGCATGAATCGGATGCCGAATGGCGCGGCGGGGCGGCACATCATGCCTGAGCTGACTACGGCGCAGCGCGTGGATGATCTGGACCTGGCCTATGCGCGCTATCTGCAGCAGCAATTGCGCGCGCGAGCACCCACGCTCAGCCGGGCTGAATTTGCGCATCAACAACGGCTGGCCGGCAGCATGCTGGCCCGTGTGCTGGACGCATTGCACAAGCTGGTGCAGATGGCGCGTTTGATGGTGGGCGTGCGCGATTACGACTACTACCTGCAGCATATGCAGCAAAAAACATCCAGAGGCCACGCCGTTAAGCCGCGAGCAGTTTTATCGCTACTGCATGGAGGCACGTTACGCGGGCAGCGGCAAAGGTTGTCCCTGCTGATAGCAAGCGCGCCGCTTGATTGAATGACCGGTTACAACCACGGGGCGGGCCGCCAAGCTTGCCCCGTTTGTTTTTTTTGCAATCCGTACATCGCCGCTGTAGTCCCGCCCCCGGCAAGGCTTTCGGACTTGACCGACCCGCGCTCACAGACCCGGCTGGCACGAGTCCGGACGCTTTGCTTTGTATTCTCTTTCCTTGTTTGTAATTCTCCTTTTATAACGCCAGCGCAACTGCGTTGGCCTATGGATGCGCCATGTCCGACGCGACACCTACGCCTGCGCCTGCCAGCCATGCCGGGCACGACGACCAGTCCCAAACTCCCATCACGCACGCGGATCAGGCACAAGCTACGCCTGCGCCGCAGGCCGAGGCTGAGCAAAAAAGACGGCAATCAGGACCAGGGCAAAGACAACAAGAAAAAAAAGATAAAAAAAAGCCACTCTACAAACGTCCCGTGCTGATGCTCGTGCTGGTCATCGTCGTTATCTTGCTGCTGTGCGGCGGCATTTATTGGTGGTTGCAGTCGCGCAGCCATGTTTCCACCGACGATGCCTTTATCGACGGGCGCGGCAGCCAGATCGCGGCGCAGGTCAGCGGTCGCGTGGTCAAGCTGCTGGTCGATGACAACGAGATCGTGCACGCCGGTCAGCCTTTGCTTGAAATCGATGCGCGTGATTATCAAGTCAAGCTGGATCAAGCGCTGGGCCAGCTGGCAAATGCCGAAGCCCAGCTGACGCAAGCGCGCGCACAAACCCAGGTCGCGGCAGCCAATGCCGGTCAGGCCGATGCGCAGGTGCATGAGGCGGAAGTTGAAGCCGGCAACTCGGCTCGCGACCGCGCCCGCTATGAGGGCGTGGACCAGGATGCGATCTCGCAGCAACAGGTTGACCAGGCGCAAACCCAGGACCGCAGCAATTCCGCCAAAGTGGCCGCTGCCAAAGCCCAGGCGGGCGCCGCGCATCGGCAGATCGATTCGGCTATGCCAGGTAAAGACCGCTCAGGCGGCCGTGGTCAGCGCCCGCGCGCAAGTCAAAGCGGCCGAATTGCAATTGTCGTACACGCATGTGGTGGCGCCGGTGGACGGGCGCATCACCAAGCGTTCAGTCGAAAGCGGCAATTATGTGAATCCGGGCCAGGCGCTGCTGGCGATAGTGGGTCAGCAGTTGTGGGTTACCGCCAACTTCAAGGAAACCCAGCTGACCGACATGCGCCCCGGCCAGCCGGTGGAGATCAAGGTCGATACTTATCCTGGCGTTAAATTCAACGGCAAGGTGGCCAGCATCCAGGCCGGCACCGGCTCGTATTTCAGCCAGCTGCCCGCCGAGAACGCCACCGGCAATTACGTCAAAGTGGTGCAACGGCTGCCGGTCAAGATCTGGTTGGATGATGACCGTATCCACCAGTATTTGCTGGTGCCCGGCATGTCGGTGGTGCCCACCGTGACGGTCAAATAAGCATGGCCGCCGCGCTGCCGCGTTCCGCCGCCGGTAATCACAGTCCCTGGCTGATTGCGTTTGTGGTGTCCATTGCCAGCTTTATGGAAGTGCTGGATACCACCATCGCCAACGTCGCCCTGCGCCATATCGCCGGTGGCCTGGGGGCGGGGCAGGATGAGAGCACCTGGATTATCACCAGCTACCTGATCAGCAACGCCATTATTCTGCCCATCTCGGGGTGGCTGGCGACGCTGATCGGGCGCAAACGCTTTTATATGGTCTGCGTGGCGATTTTTACCGGCAGCTCGCTGATGTGCGCGTTGTCGACCAATTTGCCGATGATGCTGTTTTTTCGCGTGCTGCAAGGCATAGGCGGCGGTGGCCTGGCGCCAACCGAGCAATCGATTTTTTGCCGATAGCTTTCCGCCGGAGAAGCACGCGCAAGCCTTTGCCTTGTATGGCGTGACCGTGGTGTTGGCCCCCGCCATCGGCCTTATCTGGGTGGCTGGCTGACCGACGCCTTCTCCTGGCACTGGATTTTTTTTCTGATCAACGTGCCGGTCGGTTTGCTGTCGCTGACGTTGATACAGCTGTTTGTCGATGAACCCGCCATCCTCAAACAAGATAAAGACGAATTGCTCAATAGCGGCATTCCGCTGGATTGGCTCGGCTTTGTGCTTACCGCCAGCACGTTTGGCTTTTTTGCAGGTGGTGCTGGATCGTTTTCAGCAGCAAGACGGCTTTGCGTCGACCTCGATCAGCTTGATGTTTGTGGTGTTTGTGGTGTCTTTGCTCGCGCTGATTTTCTGGGAATGGAACCATCCCCGGCCCGCAGTCGACGTCAAATTGTTCAAGCTGCGCTCATTCAGCGCGGCCAATGTGGTGATGTTCGTGATCGGCTTTACGCTGTTTTCCACCACGCAGCTTATTCCGCAAATGACGCAGGAGCTGATGGGCTACGACGCGATGACCGCGGGCAAAACCCTGGCCCTGGGCGGCCTGGCCACCACCTTGATGATGCCGGTTGCCGGGCTGGTGGTGGGCCGCGTCATCCAGCCCAAATGGCTGGTGTTGGCCTCGCTGGTGGTGTCGGGCATGGCGATGATCCACGTCAGCCACCTCGATATCACGGCCTCATTGAGCGATATCGCCTTGTCGCGGGCGTATCAGGCGGTGTCGCTGCCGTTCTTGTTTGTTTCGATTACGGCAGCGGGCTATATCGGCGTGCCGGAAGATCGCAACAGCCAGGCATCTTCCATTCTGAATTTGTCGCGCAACCTCGGTGGCAGCGTGGGGGGTGTCGTTTGCTACCACCTTGCTGGCCTGGCGCGAGCAATTTCACCACGCGCGGCTGGCGGAGCATATTTCGCCGCTCAGTCGCCTGCCGCAAGACGTCACGGCCAGCGCCGCCGCGCTGGCGCAGCAAGGTCAACAACTGGTGCAACCGCAGGCGCAATTGATGGGTTATCTCGATATTTTCTGGCTGTTTGGCGTGGCGTGTATCGCGCTATGGCCGGTGGCTTGTTGCTCAAGAATCTGCCACAAGGAGGCGCCGCCCATGGTCATTAAGCCATCGATGCGGGCCTGCGCTTTGCTGGCAGCCGTGGTGCTGGGTGGGTGTGCGGCGGTGGGCCCGGATTGGCATGCGCCGCAGGCTTCTGCGCCCGCCAACTGGTCTGGCC
>BBFD01000149.1 GCA_001313065.1 Silvimonas sp. JCM 19000 | reverse complement strand
CCTGGTCGGCAATCAGATCGGTAACGGTCGCGGCCGCACCCTGGCCACGGTGGCCGGTGCTTTAGGTGGTGCACTGGCCGGTAATACGGTCGAGAAACACGTGCGGACCACCACCGATTACGTGGTGCATGTGGCGTTTGACGATGGCTCCAGCCGCAGCTTTAGCTACAAGGAAAAGCCCGGCTTTACTTCGGGCGAACGCGTACGCGCCAACGGCGATACGCTGAGCGCCGATTAAGTCAGCCCGAACAACCACGTTTTGCCAGCAAGGCGCACTCCGGTGCGCCTTTTTTGTGGTCTGCGCGTCGCGTCGGGCCCGTCCAACCGCGCCAGACGGCCAGTTGCGCATCCGCCGTTTTCGCCGTGTGCCGCATGTTGTAAGCTCGCGTCCATCTGCAAAACCACAGGACAGCTCACCATGCCCGTACGCCTGAAAGCGGCCTTGATCCATCTGCTATCAAGCGTTTTGATCTTCGGCCTTGTTATCGGCGCCATGACTACGCTCTGGTACCCCTGGCCGTATTACCAGGTTAACGGTCTGTTCCAGGGCCTGCGCATTACCGCGGGTGTCGATCTGGTCATGGGCCCGGCCATGATGCTATTGCTGTTCAATCTGAAAAAAAACCCGGCTGGCACTGGCCGTTGATATGACGCTGATTGCAGTGCTGCAACTGAGCGCACTCAGCTTTGGCGTCTACACCATTTACCAGCAGCGGCCCTATGTGGCGGTGGTTCTGGATGGGCGCATCACCTCGTTGCATGACTATGACCTGGCCAACGGCGCGCCGCGTGCCGAGATCGCCAGGCTGATTAGCGGCTCCAAGCTGCGCCCGCCTTTGTTGGCAGTACGGCCGGGCAAGGACGGCGAAGAAGCAGCGCACATGCTGGTGGCCGAGTTTATGCAGAGCGGTTTTCCCAAAGAATTTACCGAGCGGCTGGAGCCGGTGCAGGCGCACTGGAATATCACGCGTACCAACGGGCTGGTGATCCCCAAGCGGCTGGAAGAAGCCAGCAAGAACAAGCTGGATGCGTTCTATCGCAAGCACAACGTACAAGCCGACGCCGTCACCATGCTGGAAGTGTCGGGCCCGTTTGGTGGCTGCATAGCGGCATTCCACAGCGCCGATGGCAGCTTTATTGATTACATCGACATCAACGCTGCCCACTTCGGGCGGGGTATTCCGCCGGTGAAAAAGGCCGCCGCGCCCGCTGCGGCATCAACAGCGGCGGGGGTCGCCGCGTCTGCTGCATCTGCTGCCGGTGGGCACTAAACCATGCAGAGCGCGGGCGAGGCGCTGGTCGATGCTGCGGGGTATATCCATTTGCCCTATGACCGCCCCTGCTGGCGCCTGGTCTGGCCCTGCAACCGCTTAGCCAACTGCGCCAGTTGGCCAATGCGCAGCGCCAGACTTTCCACGCCGATTACGCCCGATTGCGCGAACTGCATGTGATCAACGGCGTCGGCGTCGCCCTGGGCGATGCCATCGTCGGTCTGGGCGTGCTGCACTGGATCAAGCAAAGCTGGCCCCATCTGCGCATTGCGCTCTATCTCAGCCCGCATTTGCCCGCGCATGTGCTGCCCGTGTATCAAATGGCCCGATTTGTTGATGCCTGCTACCCGCTGCCGCAGGCGCTGGCTGATTTGCCCGAGCAGAGCGATGCGCTGGTGATCGATCTGGCTGACTTTATGTACCGGCCGCAGTTCAACAGCATGCCGATGCTGGATTTTTTTGCGCTCAGCCTTGGTCTGGCCCCCGATGCACTCCCCGCGGCGGCCCGCAGCAACCGCTGGCTACGCATGATCGATTTGCCCGCCCTGCCTGCCCTGCTGCAAGGCCAGCCGTACCAATTGATCTGCCACCAGGCCAGTAGCGCATTACGCAGCATGCCGCCCGAGGTGTTGCTGGCCTTGGTGCGCCGCCTGCAAGCAGAAAGCCGTACTCGCCTGGCCGGATTTGGCGCCCTGGCCGTGCCGGGCTGGATTGATTTGCACAGCTGGTCACACAGCTTGCCGCAGTTTATCGCCAGCATTGCAGGCGCTCAGCGCGTGATCAGTGTGGATAGCGCCGCCTTGCATATCGCCGCCGCCTTCGACATTCCCTGCCATGCCTTGTTTATGGGCATGCCGCCGCAGTGGCGAGTGCGTGACTATGCCACTGCAGCGCGCAGCAACTGGACGTAATGGCGCAGCTGGCGGGGAAACATCATGCGGAAAGCGCAGACGACCTGGCCCACGCCCAGGCGGCGTGGCAGGTATGGCTGCGGGCGGGTACGCCTGATCTGCCAGTCAGACTCAGTGATGGTCCTGCCGCACCAGATCGCGCGCGCGCCGGATCAAGACATCCATCAACAAAGTAATGCTCTGACGGGTTTCGGGATCATCGACGCGTGCGTAGATGTCGCCGAGCGCTTCATGCACCTCACATGCCAGGTGAAATAACAGTACCTTTTCGCGCTCATTGGCGCGCAGCAGATAACCGTTGATCTCGTCGACGACCTGATCGGCCAGCTCGCCGGGATAAAGCGCGGGCGAAGTAAGAATACGCTCATAAATGCGAATGCCTACCACGCCCAGCGACAGCAATTGAGTTGCCATGCCAGGCTCCGGAATTTGGTGTTCTCTCAATGTAGACTGTGACCTGAGAGCCGCTCGCGCCGCCTGTCTGATCAATCGCAAAATCGGCCTCAAACCCGCGCCAGCACAGGTTTTAAGCGAATACTGATCGACACCGGCCATCGGTATCGGCAACGTTTCCGGCAATGATTGCGCCCAAAAAAAACGCCCCGGAGCGTTTTCTGTTGCGGCAAAACAAGTGGCGCTGCGCGATAACCAACGGCTGCAATACGCCAGCCTTACACTCAACGTCCTTGTGCCGACACCGCATATTGCACGCGTTCAAAGTCCACACCGCGTTCGATGACCGATTCCAGACGGATCTTGCGGGTGCCCTGGCCATCCCACCATTCCACCAGCCGACCGGGGCGGAACCAGCCCACCGGCAAAAGCAGACTCGGGTTGGCTTTGAGGCTGGGCGCAGCGGGCAACCACAGGCATTCGGTCCAGCTGCGGCGGCCTGCGTTAACCATATCGACCGGGCGCACCGTGGCCGCTTGCGGCGAGCCAGGCAGCAATTTAACCCCGATGACGACCTGGCTTTCTTCTTGCTGCAACCAGCGAATCACGCCCACAAAATAGCGGCCACCCAGATTAACCGCCAGCAATTGCTGTAGCGAAATCCGGGCGCCTTCGGTCAAGACGCGGCTCAATTGCATACCGTTGGCCGATTCATTGCGCACTTGCCAGTTTTCGCCCAGCGCAGCCGGGGCTTCCGCCGTGGCCGTCGCGGCCGAGGCACTCTGACCAAACAAATGCAGCCGCATCAAATCTTGCGAATCCAGCGAGCTTTGTTCTTCCGGCAATTCAAAGCCACCGGCAGCGCCTGTAGCCTGGTGCTGGCGGCTGAGACCAAACACCACTTCGATCTGGCGCGATGACACATGCCGGGGCAGCGAGCGATCGGTCGGCTGCTCGCACCAGGTGCGGTACAGATCGACCAGCAAACCTTCGACCACGGTGCCGGCAAACTGCTCGCCCAGGCCCAGCTTGTCCGGGCTTTCACCGTTGCGCAGCAGTTTGATGCGGCGCGACAGCGCTTGCGCCAACTGATACGTGTCAATTTCGTAGATGGTCTCGCCCACCATGCGCGGTTCGGTACGGCGCGGCGGGGCCGGATCTTTGAAGTCGATTTGCAAAGCGCCACGGCCGGGCAGCGAGCGCGCTTCTTTTTTTCTAGCGGCGCACGTGGCGCCAGCGCAGGCAAACGTTCATCCAGCCACTGAATCTGGCGGGCAGTAAAGTGGAAGGGGCTGGCACCGGCCAGCAACAGGGCATGAATAAACACGCCTTGCGGCGTGGCGACGCCGGCGGCCTTCAGCAAACTGTCTTTGGCCGGTTTCTCGGCCACGCCGCGCGATTCGGCGATCTGGTAATAGCTGAACAGGGTCTGCCACAACTCTCGTGACACCGGCCGATAAGCCAGCAAGTGCTCGCGCACCAGCAAACACTGGTAGCGCATGCTGCGCTCGGTCAGCAACACCAGGTGTTCTTCTACCTCGGCCACCCCTTCGAGCGCGGCACGCCAGCAGCGCGCATAGCCTTCGGCCATGATGCTCCACAGGCTGAGGCGGCGGTCCAGGCGGCCATTTCATCCTTGCCAAACGGCAGGGCGCGGCCCAGGTAGCGGTCGGCCAGCGTGTGGTGCACCAGGTGTACCGCTTCGCGGAACAGCTCGAGAATCTTGAGCGATTCATACGGTGCCACGGCACTGCGGCTCAGCTGGCCTATGGCTTCGACCAGTTCGGCTTGTGCCACCGGGGCGTTGATGAGGGGCAGCAGTTGCAACCATGCCTTGGCCGACCGGGCATCGCTGAACGGCGGTTGTTCCGTGCCCGAAAAGGGAGGTAACTGGTCAGTCTGGATCATGGGGCAAGTTGGCTCAGGCGTTGTTTCAGGCTTTCCAGCATGTCCGGGCTAACGTGGTCCATCGATTCGGCATGACGGGGAGCAGCCCAGATTGGATTTGGAAAATGTCTATCTGTCAGCCAGCGCGGTATCACGTGCCAATGTACGTGCGGCACCATATTGCCCAGGCTGGCCAGGTTTATTTTGTCGGGATTCAGGGTGTCCCGCAGGACGCCCTCTACAGCAAAGACCACGTGCATGATGCGGTCGCGCTCTGCGGCAGACAGATCGGTCATTTCGGCCACATGGCGGTTCAGGATGACCCGGCAAAAGCCGGGTAGCCCGGTTCGTCCACCATGATTACGCGACACAGATCTTCACGCCATACGACCAGGTCGCCCTGATCATTGCACAAAGCACACCCTACATCCATCACGGTTCCCTTATGTTTGCGGCAGATTATAAACAAGGACGCGACATAAACAATCGGGGCATGATAACTGTCATGCCCCGAAAGGGATTGTAACTGACCGGAGGTCGAAAAGGTAGCAGGAACGGTAGCCAGAAAGGCTGATCTGCCTAGCCTTTCACGGCTTCTGCGTTGGATGACGAATGCTTACAAAAGCACGCGCTCTATGCCGCCATGGCGCGCCTTTTCGACGTACTCTGGCATCCAGTTTTCACCCAGAATGTGCTTGGCCATCTCCACAACGATATAGTCTGCGTCGGTGCCAGCGTCATCATCGTAGCGGTGCAAACCCTGCAGGCACGACGGGCACGAGGTCAGCACTTTAACGGGCACTTCCGAACCTGACTCTTCCCGTAATTTTGCAGCACCCTTTTCCATCTCTTCCTGTTTCCGGAAACGTACCTGGGTAGAGATTTGCGGCTTCGAAATCCCGAACGAACCCGATTCACCGCAGCAGCGATCGTTCAGATCCACTTTGCTGCCCATCAGCTGATTAGCCACTTCGATGCCCTTGTATTGCTTCATCGGGGTGTGGCACGGCTCGTGATACATGTAACGGGTACCGGTGACCCCTTCCAGTTTCAAGCCTTTTTCCAGCAGATATTCGTGGATATCGAGCAAACGGCAGCCCGGGAAAATCTGCTCAAACTGATATTTGAGCAACTGATCCATACATGTGCCGCACGACACGATCACCGTTTTGATATCAAGGTAATTCAGCGTATTGGCCACGCGGTGGAACAACACGCGGTTCTCAGTAGTGATCTTGTTGCCCTTGTCCTCATCGCCGACCGAGCTTTGCGGATAGCCGCAGCACAGATAACCGGGCGGCAACACCGTGGTGGTGCCCACATGCCAGAGCATGGCCTGGGTTGCCAGACCAACCTGGCTGAACAAGCGCTCCGAACCGCAACCGGGAAAGTAAAACACCGCTTCTTTTTTTTCTTCCGCCGCCGGCAATTGCGGATTACGGATGACCGGCACAATGCTGGCGTCCTCGACATCCAGCAGTGCGCGCGCGGTTTTCTTGGGCAGCTTGCCCGGCATAGGCTTGTTAAAGAAGTGGATGGTCTGCGTGACCACATTCTTGGGGCCGGTGGTGGCGGGCGGCGCTTTCAGGCCCGGCTGGATCAGCCGAGCGACTTCATCACCTTGTGGCCGAAGCGCTGGCCTTTCATGCCCCATTCTATGGTGGCCTTACGCATCAGCTTGATGGTTGCCGGGTCCTTGACGGTCAGGAAACCCATCGTCATGGCTGTCATCGGGTTGAATTTCTTCTGCCCTTCTTTCCGCAGAAAATTACGCATCGCCACCGACACATCGCCAAAGTCGATCTTGACCGGGCACGGATTCACGCAGCGATGGCATACCGTGCAATGGTCGGCCACGTCACCCAGCTCATCAAAGTGCTTGAGCGAAACGCCGCGCCGCGTCTGCTCTTCGTACAAGAAGCTTCGGTTAACAAACCGGTGGCCAGAATCTTGTTACGCGGGCTGTACAACAAATTGGCGCGCGGCACGTGCGTGGTGCAGACCGGCTTGCACTTACCGCAACGCAGGCAGTCCTTGACCATATTGGAGATATCACCGATGCCCGATTGCTCGAGAATCAGCGATTCCGCCCCCAGCAGACTGAATGACGGCGTATAGGCATTGGTCAGATCGGCGCCCGGCAGCAACTTGCCTTTGTTGAAGTGGCCCTTCGGATCGACCTTGAGCTTGTAATCTTCAAACGGCTGCAGCTCGTCTTTGGTCAGGAATTCATATTTGGTAATGCCGATGCCGTGCTCGCCCGAGATCACCCCGTTCAGATCGCGCGCCACCTGCATGATGCGGGCCACGGCGCCGTGCGCGCGTTGCAGCATCTCGTAATTGTCGGAGTTGACCGGCAAGTTGGTGTGTACGTTGCCGTCGCCGGCGTGCATATGCAGCGCCACCCAGGTGCGGCCCTTCAGCACCGTGGCGTGCATGCGCTGCACCGCTTCCAGGATGGGGCGGTCAGTGGTGCCGCTGAACAAAGCCGCCAGCGGCGCTTCCACTTCGCGCTTGTAAGAGACGCGCAGCACATAGTCGCGCAGGCCGTGGTACACGCTTTGCGGCGCGTCTTCGGGCTTGATGACTTTTTTTCCAGCGGCGCACCGGGCCAGCTATCGATATAGCTTTCAAACGGCGCATCCAACCCGGTCAGCAGCCACTGCCAACGCGCTTGCACCGCCTCGATCTGCGCGATGGCAGTAGCGCGACGGTCGCCGATCAGTTCTTCGTGGCTGATATTGGCATCACCCACATCCACAGGCAGGCGGCCATGCTTGAAGAACGCACGCAGCGTTTCCAGCAGTTCCAGCTTGTTGTGGATGGAGAGTTCGATATTGATGCGCTCGATCGCGTCCGAGTATTCACCCAGGCGCGGCAGCGGGATGACCACGTCTTCATTGATTTTGAAAGCGTTGGTGTGTTTGGCGATGGCGGCAGTGCGCGCGCGGTCCAGCCAGAACTTTTTTTGCGCTGCTCGCTGGTGACGGCGATAAAGCCTTCGCCATCACGCCGGTTGGCCAGCACCACCACATGCGAGGCGGCCTCGCCGACCGCGTTTTTCGTCGTCCGATACGATATCGGCAATCAAGACCATCTTGGGTCGACCGCGGCTCTTGGCCTTGGTGGCGTAACCAACGGCACGCACATAGCGCCAGTCCAGATGCTCCAGACCGGCCAGTTGCACCCCCGGCAGCGCGTCGATGTAATCCTTGATCTCCACGATGCGGGCACAGCATTGCTGACTTCGCCAAAGAACTCCAGGCAAACGGTGCGCGTGTGCGCCGGCAAACGGTGCAGCACAAAGCGCGCCGAGGTGATGATGCCGTCGCACCCTTCTTTCTGGATGCCGGGCAAACCGGCCAGGAATTTGTCGGTAACGTCCTTGCCCAGGCCCACCTTGCGGAAACCGGCGCCAGGAATGCGCAGGGTTTCTTCGTTGATCAGCGTTTTGCCATCGGGCTTGAAGCGCGACACGCGGAAATTGGCTTCCGGGGCGTCATGAATCTTGCTCAGATTGTGGTCCAGCCGCTCGATAAACAACCAGTTGCCATCCGGATCCACCATCTTCCAGCTGACCAGGTTATCCAGCGCCGTACCCCACAACACCGCTTTCTTGCCGCCCGCGTTCATGGCGACATTGCCGCCGATACAGGATGCATCGGCCGAGGTCGGGTCCACCGCAAATACCAGGCCTTTGGCCTCAGCGGCTTCCATCACCCGGCGCGTCACCACACCGGCGCCGCAATGGATGGTGGCGACTTCGTGCTCCACCCCCGGAATCCGCATCATCTCGACGCACGATGCAAATCCAGCTTCTCGGTATTGATTACGGCCGACATCGGCGTCAGCGGCACGGCGCCGCCGGTATAACCAGTACCACCGCCGCGCGGAATGATGGTCAGGCCCAGCTCGATACACGCGGCCACCAGCGGCGCCATTTCGTCTTCGGTATCGGGGTTGAGCACAACAAAGGGATATTCCACGCGCCAGTCGGTCGCATCCGTGACATGCGAAACGCGAGCCAGACCGTCAAACTGGATATTGTCGCGCCGGGTCAGGCCGTGCAGGCGCTTGAGCACGCGTTTGCGCAAAGCGGCGGTATCGCGAAAGCCTTGCTTGAAGGCGTCGACCGCGGTGCGGGCGCGCACCACCAGAATGCCGACGCGCTCATTGCCTGCGCGCCGCTTTTCCACCTCGTTGACGCGATGCTCCATGGCCTCGACCAGCATGGCCAGGCGCTTGGGATTATCCAGCAGGTCGTCTTCCAGATACGGGTTGCGCTTGACCGCCCAGATATCGCCCATCACTTCAAACAACATGCGCGCAGAGCGCCCGGTCACACGCTCACGGCGTAATTCTTCCAGCGTTTGCCACGCGTCTTCGCCTAACAGGCGAATCACGATTTCGCGATCAGAAAACGAGGTGTAGTTGTAGGGAATTTCGCGGAGACGTTCTTCAGGGTGGTGCGGCGTGACGGTGGCCATATCAGGCATATCGGGCATCTCGCTTGAGTACGCTGTGTCTGCTAAAGCAAAGATTTTATAGGAACAACGGTGCGCGCCAAAGTCCCATTTTTTATTAGGGTTTTTTTTAAAATGCTGCACTGCCGCGGGGCAAGCATGCACCACGCCCCTGCCCCAACCCGTTCCATCCACCCAGACTTACCGCCAGCTGTCTCTGCACTGCAACACATTACGACATGGGAAAGAGGTTTTTATGTCGGCGCAGTAACGGCGCTTTACGCTATGCGACGCCAGCGTCAAGGCTGGTCTACATACGGTAAAAAAACCAATGAAAACAAACTTGCTAATGGGCATGGCGGCGCTGATCGCCGCCTTGGGGAGCACGCCTGCGCAGGCCGCGGATGATGACACGGTCCTGCTGATCCAGCTCAGGGGGTCGCTGCTGGATGAACGTGATCATCCGCAAAACGAAGCGATAGGCTACGGCGACTTTGAACTACAGAATATCCAGACCAAAGATTGGTACTCGTCCAGAACGCAGACCAGCAACGGCAGTCTGTTCATGTTCCACGTCAAGCCCGGCATCTACTGCCTGCGCAGCGTGCGCCTGGCCCTCAACGTCAACGTCAGCTACTGCGGCGAGCCGTACTTTCGCGTGACCAGCGGCATCATCAACGACGCCGGTCGCTGGACCTTCGGTTTTTCCTGGCTCAGCGGACATTTCAGCATTCTCGACTCCATGCAGAACCTGGAAGAAGTCATGGACCGCGCCCAAACCGTCTGGCCCAAAGAACTGCCCCGCCACCCGGACGAAGAAACCGCAACGTAACCCACCCCGCTGCCCGTCTCAAAGCCACCGCCACCGCAACGCCAATCTCCCCTGACCGCAGTAAGTAGCGTGGCTTTGCTTTGGCTTTGCTTTGGCTTTGCTTTGGCTTTGGCTTTGGCTTTGGCTTTGCTTTGGCCTTGGCTTTGGCTTTGCTTTGGCTTTGCTTTGGCCTTGGCTTTGGCTTTGGCTTTGGCTTTGGCTTTGGCTTTGGCTTTGGCTTTG
>BBFD01000148.1 GCA_001313065.1 Silvimonas sp. JCM 19000 | reverse complement strand
CGGTTGCCATTGCGTCAGACCTAGTCCCAGCACCTGGTCACAGTAGGCCACGGTCGCTTTGCGCGTGGCAGCATCGAGCGCGCTACGCGCCAGTTCCCACACCACGGCCAGGCCGCGCGGCAGGTTCAGATCCTGGTTGATCTCGCATCGAAACGCGCGGCCCACTGCGCATCCACGTTGCCGCCATCTGCCATTCGGCAAACATTTTGCGCAGGCGATCCAGCGCCACCTGCGCCGCGTCCAGCGCTTCCAGGCTAAAGCGCAGCTGGCTGCGGTAATGCGCGGTCAAACACAGGTAGCGAAAGGCGAGCGCGTCATTGCCGCGATCCAGCAGGGTTTGCAAACGCAAAAAACTGGCCAGAAGACTTGGACATCTTTTCGCCGCTCTCCAGCATAAAGTGGCCATGCATCCAGTAATTGGCCAGGCGCGTGCCAAAGCAGGCTTCGCTTTGTGCGATCTCGTTGCTGTGATGCACGGCGATGTGATCCTCGCCGCCACAGTGGATATCAAACCAGGGCGTCAGATATTTCGCTGCCATGGCTGAGCACTCAATATGCCAGCCAGGAAAGCCCCGTCCCCACGGGCTGTCCCATTCCATCTGCCGCTGGCTGCCGGGCGGCTGAGTTTCCACAAGGCGAAATCGGTGGCATGGCGCTTGTCGCCCAATGCCACGCGCACACCCGCATCCAGCCCTGATTGGTCCAGCCGGGCCAGATAGCCATAGTCATCCTGCTTGCTCGAATCAAAATACACGCCGTCGGGGCTGCGATAGGCATAGCCATTGGCCTCAATGGCCGCAATCATCGCAATCTGCTCGCCGATGTGCTCGGTGGCTTTACACCACAAGGCTGGCTCCAGCAGATTGAGCGCGCGCCAGTCCGCCTGGAAGGCAGCGGTGTATTTTTTTCGGCGATCTGCACGCTGATGCGCCCGCGCGGCGGCTGCCTTTTTCCATCTTGTCTTCGCCATCGTCCGCATCCGACACCAGATGCCCACGTCGGTGATATTGACCACATGGCGCACGTTGTGGCCACCGTGTTGCAGCACCCGGCGCAGCAGATCCTCAAACACATAGGTGCGCAGATTGCCGAGATGCGCGTAGTCGTACACGGTGGGGCCGCAGCAATACAGTCCCACCTGATCCGCTTGCAGTGGCGTAAACGGGCGCAACGCGCGCTCCCAGGTGTCATACAGCACGATAGGCATCGGGTGGTCCTTGTCAGCGAGATTGTTTTGATAGGGCAAAAAACCAGGGCAACAAAAAAAGCCACCGGTTGGCGGGCAACGGGTGGCTTGGGGTGACGCGCGCTGTTCGCGCTGTGACGCTAGTGGATCAGCGCCCAGGCGTGCTCACCCCCGCGACAACAGCAGCAAGGCTGAGTAAGCGGACGGTGGGCAAGGCGGGTGATGCGCGCGACGGGTTTCATGCCGCTTATCGTAGGGGACGCCCATGGGGCCGGTCAATGCTGAATGGTCGGGTCCTGGCTAGGCAGGCTGGTGCCGGGCTGCTTATGCTGCCAACACGTATAGATACACAGGACTGCCGCCATGCTGACACGTTCTCTCATCTTGCCGCTTATGCTGGGCGCCGCCGAATGGGCTGGCGCGGCTTCTCTGACCAGCGTGGCCGGGGCTGTTGGCGGCCTGGGCAATGGCAGTATCAGCGGCGGTTGCACCACCTATGGCCCGCCAGCCACCACGCAGGCGTTTTTCGGCAGCGACGGCTTTGGCGTACCGTCGGGCGGCATTGCCGCTTGCGATTATCGCGGCGAAGTGGTTGAGCACAGCGCGGCCATTGGCAACGTGACCAGTAGCGCCAGCGTCAGCAACGCGGTGCTCACTCTGGGGCATCGCCCGCGGTTTATAACGCAGCGGTGCCGCACGCGCCAGCTATACCAGTCTGGGGGTGCAGGCGCATGGCGCCATCACCGGCGGCGAGCTGCCCGGCAATCCCACCGATGTCTATAACTCGATCGGTGCAGCCATTACCCACGATACGCTCACCGTCAATGACCCCACCCGCACCGGCCACACCGGTTACATCGATTACGTCTACACGGTCGACGGCAGCTTGTCGGCACCGGGTGACCCCGGCGCTTATCTGTTTGGCTATGCTGCGATCAATTTCGGCGTGGAGCAGGATGGCGTGATCTATAGCCGCGCCTTCCAGGGGCATGTCTATCGCGGGCAAGAAGCCGAAGTGCGCAATCTGAGCACCGATGCTCCCGGCTTCGCTATTGGCATAGGCAGTGCCAGCGGCAGCGAGACATTCTCCACCAGCGATATATTCGCGGCGCGGGCGTTCTCGTTCACCTTTGGCACATCGTTTGATTATGGCATCGGGCTGGAAGCCATCGCTACGGCACGGCCGACGTCGATTTCTCGTCGACGGTCAAACTGGTCGGCATCAATGTTTACGATAGCGATGGCAATTTGCTGAGCGGCTACACCATTTCGTCCGACAGTGGCACCAACTACCTGGCCGCCGCAGTGCTGAGCCACATGAATGGATACTGCTGGGCGTGGGTGGCTTAGGGCTGGCATGGACGCGGCGGCGCAAAAGCGGCGCTGCCTTGCCGGGGGCCATTGCTTGAAGCGAGCAGGGCGGAATCTGGCAACCTGCAGCTGCGACGGTGCGCAGGGCTGGTCTAGAATGCGGCAACCGGTCTACGCGTGATGCCCATGTCTGTTGCTACTGCTCGTCCCACTCCCGTGTTCTGGCGCGATCCCGCCATGCCCTGGCTAGAATTGCGCACCGTGCTCGACGGCCGCACGGTGTGTTACGCACCGCATACGCATGAGACGTTTTCGATCGGTGCCATTACCGGTGGCCAAAGCCTGTATATCAACGGCACCCAGCGTAGGCAGGTGCAGACCGGCGATCTGGTGATCATCAATCCGGAGCAAGTACACGCCTGCAATCCGCTGACCGATGCGGCGTGGGCTTATCACATGTTTTATGTCGACGTGACATGGCTGGCGGGCTTGCAATATGAGCTGGGTTTTACTCCCGCTGCAGCCTTTCAGCCCTTTGCCACCACACTCAGTGCAGATCCTGCCTTGTATGCCGGACTGACCCGATTGGCCGCCAGCTTGCACGAGGCGCGGGCGATCACTTGCTGCAGCAAAGCCAGGCCATCGCCTTCTTCAGCGAATTGCAACTGGCGCTTGGCCCGGCACGGCCGCCGCGCCAGCCGGCGCATCACAAACTACAACGCGCCGCTGATCTGATCCGCGAACAATATGCCGAAACATTGACGCTGGATCAGCTTTGCGCCGCCGCCGAGCTGTCGGCCACGCATCTTATCCGTGGGTTTAAACAGCATTTCGGCATGACACCTCATGCTATCTGACCAACCGCCGGATTCAGGTCAGCCGCACGCGCTTGCGCCAGGCGCGGCGATTGCCGAGGTGGCGCACGAGGTGGGATTTGCCGATCAGGCGCATCTGCAACGTGCCTTCAAACAAATGATGCAACCACGCCAGGCCACTATCGCACCGCCTGAGGACGCCTTGCGTCACACCGCCAGCAAGGCGGCGCTGCCCAGCAGTAACAACGCCATCAGCCGGTTGAATTGCCGCACGCGGGCCGGTTGCTGCAAATAGCGCCGTAAATGGCTACCGGCATAGGCCAACTGCCCACCGAGACGTAGCAAATCACCAGATACAGCCCGGCAAATTGCCAGATCAGCGCGCGATCGCCATCGGCACATATGCGCTCATGCCCGCCAGCGCAGCCACCCACGCTTTGGGGTTCAGCCATTGCATCAAGGCGCCATACCACAAGGACGGCCGCCGCAGCTGCGAACGGGCACTGAGCTGGCCATCGTCCAGCGCCAGTCGCCACGCCATCCACAACAAGAACGCCACGCCCGCCCACTGGATAGCGCGTGCCAACCCCGGCAGCATCCAGCAGTTGATGCAGCCCGAAACCGCTAAGCACCAGCAATAAAACAAAGCCCAGCGTAGCGCCGAGCACATGCCGCAGCGCCGGCATCAGGCCATACTGCGCCGCACTACCCAGCGCCACCAGGTTGACCGGGCCCGGCGTGATCGAAGCAACCAGCGCGAACGCGGCCATCGACAGATAAACAGACATTGCAAAACTCCGTGCAGAACAAGGTGGCACGAAGGTAGCGGGGCGGGTGGGGTGGGGTATTGAACAAAATAACCGTGGCGACGCGCGATTTACTGCGCTGGTCGTGGCAATTGTGCAGGCGGCGCAGCTTGGGGCGAGTTGCCGCTAAACATCGTCTCGGAAACCGTGTATAAGAGCCAGAACCCGTGCAAATCTGTGCGGCTGATCAGCGCCACTTACGGTGGTGCGCGGCCTGTCCCCTAGAGGGAGGATCCATGTCTACACGCACTTGTTATCACACCTTTTTTTGTCAGATGACGAGGCAGAAGCCCGTCCCCGAGTCGCTACGCCGTCGATTTCCACCCCGCGCCCGACACCCACTTCACAGTGGCTTGAGGTGGAAGCCACGCTGCGGGAGCGTGCTCAAAATATCGAAAAGCGAGTTGAAATCAGCAGCAGTGAGCAACTGGTCGCGCTGCGTAAAAAAAGTACGAGCAGACAAGGGCTTGTAACGCTTTGCAAGCGTTCTGTTTGCTACATAAAATCCGGCATCCAACTTGCCGGATTTTTTTATTTTGCCCAGGGCTTTTCTGCAGGACGGCTTTGTTACCGGGGACAAGAATGGTACCGAACCAGATTACCTGGTTGATTTCGCCTATCTTGATTTCGAACAACAAATGGCGCTTGAGCGCTTTCTGACCAGGTATCGCGCCGGTGAGCTGCAAGAAGGCAAAAAAACAAGCCTTCGTTCGAAGACGACGACGGTGGTGTTTTATCCTTCGCGAAGGAATATCAGACCTTCCACGTCTGGCACTATCACTGCGGCCCTTGGCGCCTTCATGGGGCATTTCAATTTACCTTGGCGCATTTGCCTCGCAACCTCGCCGGAAAGCGCTGCGGCCCGGTTATTCACTATGTGCGGCGACAATCCGGGCAGGAAATCACGGTAATTGGTCTGGGGTATGACCATGTGGATCCATTTCCGCGTCCCACCAAAGCATCTGAACTTTGGCAGCGGATGAAAAAAAACCATCAAACGCGCGTCGCCCTAGAGTGAACTTGATTTGGCATATCGCAATAATTTGTTAGTCTTTGTGGGCATATAAAGCCCCAGCTATAGTCAGGCATCCTCCACCGCCCCCCCCCCGCCATGCCCCGCCCGGATTCAAACATCGAGGCCATCGAATGGCCCACCTGGTTGTTGCTGCTCAGCGTGTACAGCGCGTGGGCCGCTGCGGTGTGGGCGTCGGAGCATATTACGGCGTGGCTTGCGGTGCCGCTGCTGGCGCTGGCGCTGGCGTGGTATTCCAGCTGCAACACGAATTGCTGCACGGCCATCCCACCCGCAATGCGGCCTTCAATCGCTTTCTGGGATTGCTGCCGTTAGCGGTCTGGTATCCCTTCGATGAGTACAAGCGCAGCCATCTGGCGCATCACGAAGAAGCACATCTGACTTACCCCGGCATTGATCCCGAAAGCAACTATCTGGCGCCAGCGCCTTCCGCCGGTTGCCGCGCGGATTGCAGCCCTTGCGCCGCGCCACGCGCACCGCGTTTGGCCGTATGTTGCTGGGCCCGGCGTTTGCGATTGTGGCGACCTGGCGCGATGGCTGGCGTGATCGCGCGCAGCGCAAGGTCTGGTGCCAGCATTTGCTGTTGCTGGCCTTGATAGCGCTGGCGCTGGGGCTGGCGCAGGCCTCGCTCTGGCGTTATTTGCTGGCGAGCTATCTGGCCTTGGGGATTTCAATGCTGCGCTCTTTCTATGAGCACCGGCCCGCGGCGGTGCCAGCGCATCGGGTGGTGCTGAATGAGGCGGGCTGGTTCTGGCGCTTGCTGTTTCTGAATAACAACTACCATCTGGTGCACCACGAGCAGCCGCGCTTGCCGTGGTATCGCATCGCCGCTGCTACCGCGCCGATCGCAGCGCCTTGTTGCAGCGTAATGGCCACTTTCTGGTGCCCGGCTACGGCTATCTGTTGCGGCATTACGGGTTCAAGCCAATTGATGCGCCAACCTATCCCGCGGTGCACGTCAGCATCTAGCAGTGGTCAGCTAGCGGTAAGCGCTGGTTTATTTTCTGCGCATTGCCCGGTAGTATCGCTCATCCGTTTTGTCGCGCTGGCTAACATAACAACACGCCTTCTGATCAAGGAAATCCGCCATGAATTTGCGTTTCTCTCGCCGCGCTGTGCTGGGCGGCGCTGTCGCCCTGTTGCTTGCTGCCGTCACCCACGCTGCCGACACGCCGGTACGCGTCAGCTCCAAGATCGACACCGAGGGCGCCTTGCTGGGCAATATGATTTTGCAAGTGCTGCAAGCGCAGGGCATCAAGACCGAGAACAAGGTGCAGTTGGGCACCACCAAGGTGTTGCGCGGGGCGATTACGGCAGGGCAGATCGATATCTATCCCGAATACACCGGTAATGGCGCCTTCTTTTTTTTCTCCGACGAAAAAAATCCGGCATGGAAGAACGCCAAAGCCGGTTACGACAAGGTCAAGCAGCTCGATCTGGAAAAAAACAAGCTGGTCTGGCTGGAGCCATCGCCGGCCAATAACACCTGGCCATTGCCATACGCAAAGACGTGGCCAGCAGCAACAAACTCAAATCGCTGAGCGATCTGGGCGCTTATATCGCCAAGGGCGGCAGCTTCAAACTGGCTGCATCGGCTGAATTTATCGAGCGCCCCGATGCCTTGCCCGCGTTCGAATCCGCCTATGGTTTCAAGCTCAAGCAAGACCAGTTGCTGACGCTGGCCGGGGGCGATACCACTGTCACCATCAAGGCTGCGGCGGAGCAGACGTCGGGCGTGAATGCGGCGATGGCGTATGGCACCGATGGCCCGGTGGCGGCGCTGGGTCTGGTCACGCTGGACGACCCCAAGGGCAGCCAGCCGATCTACGCGCCAACGCCGGTGATCCGTGCCGAAACCCTGAGCGCTTACCCCAAAATCAAGGATGCACTGGCGCCGGTGTTCAAATCGCTGGATAGCAAAACCTTGCAAGGCCTGAACGCCAAGATCGCCATCGAAGGCCAGGATGCCAAAAAAAGTCGCGGCCGATTATCTGAAGTCGAAAGGCTTTGTTAAATAACAGGAAGCGTCTGGCTTGCGTCTGAAACTGCATAACCGCGTGCTGGCCTTGCTCTGGCTGCTGGGCTTGCTCGCGGCGCTGGGCGTGGCCTGGTTAACGCATGCACCTAACCGACTGGTAACGGGCACCGGCGTGTCGTTTGCCAGTGTGTTGCATGGCGCTCGTGCTGGTGCTACTGCCGGGTTTGTGGCTGGGTGCGGCGGCGTGGCTGCGGCCAGGCTGGCGCGTGCACGCCTCGGTCTTGATCGCCGCAACCTTATGGCTGAGCGGCCTGGTTTATATCGCCGGGGCGGAAGCGGCGCGGCTGGCTGAAGTCGATTCGGCTTATAGCCGCACCTCGTTTGGTGGCGGCTTGTGGCTCTTGCTCACGCTGGGCTGGTTGATGGCGGCCGATGCGCTGGGGCGGCTGCGCTTGCAGCCTGTGCCCGCCGTATTGATCGGCCTGGCAGTGCTGGCGCCGTTGGCCGCTTTGTTGTACAGCGGCCAGCTCGATCAGCTCTCGGTGCTAAAGGAGTACGCCAACCGCCAGGACGTGTTCAACGACGCTTGTCACGCCATCTCGAAATTGTGGCCGCTACCTTGCTGCCCACTTTGCTGATCGGCGTACCGCTGGGCGTCTTGGCCTATCGCCGCCAGCACGTGCGGCCGCCGTTGTTTGGCGTGCTTAATGTAATCCAGACCGTACCTTCCATTGCCTTGTTCGGCTGCTGATTGCGCCGCTGGCCGCGCTGGCGGCGCATCTGCCCGTGCTGGCGCAGTGGGGCATAGGCGGCATCGGCATGGCGCCGGCCGTGATTGCGCTAACCCTGTACTCGCTGCTGCCATGGTGCGCAGTACCACGGCGGGATTAGAGCAAGTGCCTGCCAGTGTGGTGGATGCAGCGCGCGGCATGGGGCTGTCGGCGCGGCAGATTTTCTGGAAAGTGGAAGTGCCGCTGGCTTTGCCGGTTCTGCTGGCGGGTTTGCGCATCACCACCGTGCAAGCCATCGGCCTGACCACGGTGGCCGCACTGATCGGTGCCGGTGGTTTTGGCGCGATCATGTTCCAGGGTTTGCTCAGCAGCGCCATTGATCTGGTCTTGCTCGGCGTGGCGCCGGTCATTGCGCTGGCGGTGGTGGCCGATGCGGTTTTCAAATTACTGGTGGCGCTGGTCGCGCCAGGGAAGCGCCAATGATCGAATTCAAGGAAGTCAGCAAAACCTTTGGCGCCTGGCAAGCGGTGGACAAGCTCAGTCTGCGTTTGCCCGACGGCGAATTTACCGTGCTGATCGGGCCGTCGGGTTCCGGCAAATCGACCACACTCAAAATGATTAACCGGCTGGTGGAACATGACAGCGGCCGCATCCTGTTTGCCGGGCAGGAAATCCGCAGTTTTAGTCCGGAAGATCTGCGTCGCCGCATGGGCTACGCCATCCAGTCCAATGGTTTGTTTCCGCACTGGACCGTGGCCGAAAACATTGCCACCGTTCCCACCTTGCTCAAGTGGCCCAAGGCGCGCATCGCCGATCGGGTGACCGAGTTGCTGACGCTGCTGGACCTCGACCCCAATCGCTATCGCGACCGTTATCCGCACGAATTATCCGGCGGGCAGCAGCAACGCGTGGGCGTGGCACGGGCGCTGGCGGCTGACCCGGAAATCCTGCTGATGGATGAGCCGTTTGGTGCACTCGACCCGGTCACCCGCGCGGCGCTACAGAAAGAACTGGCGCGCATTCATCAGCGCTCGGGCAAATCCATTGTGCTGGTTACACACGATATCGACGAGGCGCTGCTGCTGGCCGATCGCATTGTCTTGCTCGACCAGGGGCGCATTGCGCAAGTCGGCACGCCGCAGCAAATCCTGGCGCAACCGGCCAGCGATTTTGTCGCGGATTTTGTCGGCCGCAGCGAAGTGGGCATCAAATTGCTGGGCTTGCACCGCATCGCCGACCGCGTGCGGCGCGGTGTCAGCGCCGTGGGCCAGCCGCTGCCGCTGCATGCCAGTTTGCGCGAGGCCTTGTCCGCCTTTGTGGCGCAGGGGCAGGGCAGTTTGCCGGTGGTGGATGAGCACGGCCACAGCGTCGGCAGCATTCATTACGCCGATTTGCTGGACGTGCCCGCATGAGGCGTCGCGCGGTCTGGGCCGATCCCTTGCTGTGGTCGGGCGCCGTGTTGCTGCTGCTGATTTTTGGCATGCCGCTGCTGACGCCGCTTTTCCATGCGTGGTTTCCCGAACTGGAGCGGCCTTTATATCTGCAGGAAACCTTTCCGGCGCTGGTGGCGGCGCATCTGGGCATCGTGGCGGCATCAAGCGCGGTGGCGATCGTGCTGGCCTGGCGGCGGGCATTGCGGTAACGCGCGCTGGCGGCAAGGATTTTCGCGGGCTGGTCGAAACGGTGGTGGCGATGGGGCAGACCTTTCCGCCGGTGGCGGTGCTGGCGGTGGCGGTGCCCTGATCGGATTTGGCGTGTGGCCGGCGTTGATTGCATTGGCCTTGTACGGCTTGCTGCCCATCGTGCAAAGCACCATCGCGGGCATCGAATCGGTGCCGGAACCGGTGCGTGAAGCCGCACGCGGTCTGGGCATGCGTGCGTGGCAGATCCTGTGGCAGGTCGAACTGCCGCTGGCTCTACCGGTGCTGATTGCGGGTATCCGCACTTCGGTCATCATCAATATCGGCACGGCGGCGATAGCCTCCACCGTGGGCGCCAAAACATTGGGCTCACCCATCATCGTGGGCCTGAGTGGCTTCAACACGGCCTATATTCTGCAAGGCGCTTTGCTGGTGGCCTTGCTGGCCATCGTGACCGACCTGGCCTTCGACCG